>DATFNI010000354.1:0-20456 GCA_035266485.1 Balneolales bacterium | reverse complement strand
TTGACGGTTTGCTTATTAATTCGTCAACCTATTTCAGGACGACACACTCGCCACTTAGGAATTCTCGAATCCCGAACGCTTTCGGGATGCTGCGGTTTCGAAGTGGCTCAGGCTTTGATCTTGAACAAAATCCCTGGTTTTTCAAAGCCTTCTATGACAAGATTGTAAAAAATCAGGTATAACATGCGCGATTTTATTGTTTGTTTCGTCTGTCGATTCCGTTTAATAAAACGTCTGTAAAAAACGCGCAAAATATTTGCCATTTACCACAATATAAGTGACATTATCAAATGTAAGTTGATGTACGGTAAGAAAATAATATACTACTGTACAATTTGATTGAAATGCTGATTTCTCCAATATATTCCGCTGTGAATCGGCAGAATATAAATCAATATAAACTGTTCGTTTAGGATTAGGAGATAGTCGTTTGGTGAGGGCGATTATCACGACAGTTTGTTTACAATCATAAGGTATTATTTATGGATGTATTCAGACAGCCTGTATCAAAGAGGTATGCAAGGAATAATAACGGTTGCATAAAATACTCACCCTAATCTTAAAAGGATAAAGAATTATCCGGTTTAATGGTCATGCATTCGACCGTGGCAGAAATGGAACAGCCCATATCTGTGAAAATCCTGCGATGTTCATGTGATCCATAGGTATTCTCATTTTTTGTCACGATGGCCCGAACCGGTGACCAATTCGACGGTATCGGATTACTCTCTGTCAAAACGTGAATATATGTCATGCATGGCATAACACAGGGAGTTGATATTACATATGAAATATCGGCAATTGCATATATAACTTGTTAAATACATTTATAGTCGTATGGCAAAGACTATTGGTTATTGGTCTCCATCTAAATTGATTGGTTATTCACTTTTCCTGTGGATCATTTTTGGGATTCACAACGATGCTTTTTCCCAGAAAGGGACTTCCGTAAAGAAACAGGTCGAATCGGGAGACAGCTTGTGGGTTTCCGCCTATCTTGCCTCGTGGAATCATTATGCGCCACCGGGCGGGAACTGGGGAAACCTGCCAACCAATGCCATTGACTGGAATGCTTTTACACAGTTGATCTACTTCGCGCTTCCAGCCAAGCCGGACGGGCAGGTTAAGCCTGTTGAACCTGGACAAAATGTGAATCCTGACAGGGTAAAAGCGATAATAGCCGCAGCTCACAGTCATGGCAAGCCTGTTCTTATTTCAATAGGCGGCTGGGGGCATTACAAAACGTTCAGTCATGCTATCACTGATGGCAACCGAAGCAACTTTGTAACCAGCCTGGTTCAATTACTCCGGAAGTGGAATTTTGATGGTATAGATCTGGATATGGAGCCGATTAAGAATAAGGATGTTTCCAATTACCAGGAATTTATTAAGGAGCTTCACAGGGCGCTCCAAAAGGTCAAAGTGCCGGTGGGAGGGACACCACTATTAACGGTGGTCACCCGGTGGCAGCCGGAAATGTTTGCAAAACTCTACCGCTACTTCGATCAGGTAAATTTGATGACATATGATCTGAGTGGGGCCTGGCATGGATGGGTTAGCTGGTATAATTCGGCCATTTATGATGCCGGGCACTCATTCCCAGGCAGTAATAAACCACTTCCTTCCGTAAATCAGATCGTTGAAAAATTTATAAAAGCTGGTGTGCCACGCTCAAAATTAGGCATTGGTATCGATTTTTACGGGTATATATGGAAAGGGGTCAGCAAACCAGGAGAAGGATGGACTTTCAGAGCTCCAAAAGTAAAATCCAATGTGCCCTATACAACCATAATGGAAAAATATTACCAGCAAAACCGATACCGGTGGAATAACAAAACCGAATCGGCTTATCTCACGGTGAATGATGGCAAGGATAAATTATTTATTACCTACGACAGCAAACAGACGGTCAAAGCCAAAGTGCACTATGCCGCTGAAAAAAAGTTGGGCGGCATTTTTATCTGGGAACTAAGCGCCTCTTACTTCAGAAAGGCAGAATCCGGTGAGCATGACGAGCTGCTGGACGCCGTCAAATCTAGCGTTAACGAGCACTCAAAGGATCTTAAGTGAGCATGTATAGCAAACCTGAATGACACTTAACTTAATCAACAAAATCTTGCATGAATAAAAAATTGATACAGCCTGGAAATGAAATAGCATCGACATAAGGGCAAAAAATCACAAGACATCATGCGTTTCAATAAATGGATACTAATCTTCGGTTTATGTTTTATACTTGTTGCCTGTCATGAAGAGCCGTTAAGTACGCTATATCCCAATATTCCCCCAAGAGGTTATAAATTCCGGGGGCATGACGCCGGAGCAGCCGGGATGTGGGTAAGCGCTTATCTGGGAGCCTGGAATCATTATGCGCCGCCCGGCGGGAATTGGGGGTCGATCCACACCAACGAAATAGACTGGAATGCTTTTACACAGTTAATCTATTTCGCCACTACACCGCAGCCTGATGGAAGTCTCAGTCCTGTTAAAGCATACCATACATTCAGTCCAAGCCGGTTAAAAGCAATTGTTACGGCCGCTCACAGTGCCAATAAACCCATCCTTTTTACTGTCGGCGGATGGGGATCGCACCCGGGCTTCAGTTCCAGCATCACACCGGGTAACCGAAAGAATTTCGTTAACAATCTGATCGCCTTATTAAAGAAATGGAAGTTCGACGGCATTGATCTGGATATGGAACCAATCAATCAGGCAGATGTTCAAAACTACGCGGCCTTTGTAAAGGCGTTACATAATGCTTTGAAACCGGTTAAAACCCCAATGTTCAGCAAGCCCCGGCTTGTTGCAGCCACAAAGTGGCAACCTAAAATGTATGCACAACTGCAAAATGATTTTGATGAAATCAATCTGATGACTTACGATTATAGCGGCCCCTGGCCGGGATGGGTTACATGGTATAATGCTCCGGTATACGATGGAGGACATAACTTTCCAAGCACCGGTCGTCCGCTTCCATCGGCAAACCAAATGGTCGATGAATTTGTTTCCGATGGCGTAAAACCTAAGAAACTGGGCATTGGCATCGATTTTTACGGCTACATATGGATGGGGGTAGATAAACCGGCAGAGGAATGGACAGAAACAACAGCTCCGAGAGTGTCACCGAATATCCCGTATTGGGAAATCATGAATAAATATTACAAAAAAAAGGATTACCACTGGGATAACAAGTCGCAGTCAGCTTACCTTAGTATTGATAATGACTCTTCCGTACTCTCTTTTCTGCCAGTAAAAATTAGCCAGTTATTAAATTCGCAAGTCTTCATCTCCTATGATGATAAGAAAAGCATTCAGGCAAAGATTGATTATGTACGCAAGAAAAAGATAGGTGGAGTAATAGTCTGGGAATTAGGTGGGGGATTCTTTAAAAACAAGCCAGCCGGTCATAGGGATCCTCTTCTACAGGATGTGAGACATGATGTCTTTGGCGATTGACCCGGATTTTTCAAGAAAAGAGGTATAATCAAAAGTTATCATAATGATTTTATGATAATTCCAAATTAGAAGAGGATCCCAAATTTTGGGGATGCTGAACCAGAGTTGCGAAATTTAGTGAATAGTCCGGGTTAAGTATTCCAAATCAAATAAAAGGAAGCCGGGATAATAAGCTTCATCTGCAGGGGTGGAAATTATATGACTGACTGCGGAATCATTTATCCTGTCCATCTACTCTAACCCTCAATGTAGGAGGGTATTTGCCTTTCCCAGAGGAGCATCTAAAAACAGGATACCACCCGGTGAATATGATGTAATCAAATTGTCCCGGCTTTAAGGCATGTTTAATTTTTCCAATTTGTTGTGAAGGGTTTTTCTGCTAAAACCCAACATCTTGGCTGCTTTTGTTTTATTATTCTCAACTTTTTCGAGAGTATGATAAATCATCGTTTTTTCCACTTCCTCAATTGAGGTGCCGATAGGTATAACTACCTGATCATCGTGTAAAGGCATCGGTTCGGCTTCACAAATTTTGGTCGGTAAATAATGAGGGGTAATAGCCTCATCCGGGCATAATATGGTCAATCGTTCCATAATGTTTTTCAATTCCCTAACATTGCCCGGCCAGTTATAGCCACATAAATAATCGATTGAATCCCTTGTCAGTTTTTTGATCTTACAGTTGTATTTATTGCAGAAAGACTTTAGGAAATACTCCGAAAGCAGTGGGATATCATCAAGTCTTTCCCGAAGCGGGGGAATATATATCTCAACTACTCCCAATCGATAATACAGATCTTCACGAAAAGCACCATTTTTGACCACTTTGGGAAAAAGCTTATTGGTTGCCGATATCAAACGAACATCAACGTTTATTTCCTGGTCTCCTCCAACCCGTCTGAAAGAGCTCTGTTCAACGGCACGCAATAACTTAACCTGCATTTCAAGGGGCATTTCAGCAACTTCATCAAAAAAGATGGTGCCCTTATCCGCCTGCTCAAAGCATCCTTTTTTCCGGCTCACTGCCCCGGTAAAAGCACCTCGTTCGTGACCAAATAATTCACTTTCGACAAGATCCCGCGGCAGTGCACCACAATTCAGAGCTACAAATGGTTTATCACGGCGATCACTTTTTTTGTGGATCAGATTTGCGATTACCTCCTTACCCGTTCCACTTTCCCCTGTTATCAGAACAGAAACATTTGAATGGGCAATAATCCCGATTTTCGAGTATAACTCTTTCATTCTGAGATTATTGGTAATCAAAACGGGTTCTTGTTTACTATTCTCTGGATGAAACGGATTGGTTGTTTTGTCTTTTAGTGTACTCATAGTGCAATTTCTTTCTTAGTTATTGATAAACTTAAAATCTAAATTTCAAAATTTTCAACACTGCTATACACATCCGAAAAATCAGTAACACATTCCCACCCCATTTTTTCCATAATTCTAGATTGGTATAGACGTACTGTCTTCACACCTATCCCCAACTCTTTTGCTACATTGATGATATTTCGGCCTGTTGCAAGCATGCACATTACATGATATTCCCTGGTAGTCAGTAACCGGCTTAGAAAGGAACGTTTGTCCTTCTTGTTGAGCTTTTGCGCAAGGAATCGAGCGAGTTTAGGTGAGACATACTTTTTGTTGTCTAAAACAATTTGTCTTACCGCAGTCACCAGTTCCTCCGGTACACTGGATTTCATGACATAACCGGAAGCTCCTTTTTCTAAGGTAATCGGAGCAAAATCTTCTTCCTGATGAATACTCAACACCAATATGGCTAATTTGGGGTATTTCTTCGTGATTGTGATCAGGGTTTGCAGTCCACTATTGCCCGGCATCGATAGATCGAGGATTAAAAGATCCAGCCCTGTGTGCTGAGATAGTTGTTGCATTACTTCTGCAGCATTGCCCGCTTCCGCAACAACTCTCACATCCAGTGAGCTATGTAATAATATTTCTCGAACTCCTTCTCGTACGAGGGGGAAATCGTCTGCTATCATTACTTCGATCATAACGTACCAAATTTTGAACTATCACTTTTTTTGATCTGTACTGAAATTAGAGATAGGAGATTAGTTGTGAAATAGAACAATGTTTGAAATTATCGTGATATTTCATCACTTGGTTTTGTAGAAAATATACCCACAAGATGTATCGATTATTTGTATATCATTGTCGTTATAAATGATGAGAAGCTGTCACATCAGTATTTAAAGACACACACCCATTCTTATAGGAGACTTTGTAAAACCTTTTTTTACCTCACCAAACCTCTTCTGATTTAAAGGAGGGGTTTATGAGATTGGTTTTGCAAAGCCTCTTTATATAACATCACCGGCTGGTTGTCTCTCACCCTGTAGTAAATTTGAAAGGGTTTCACCAACCCGGCGGGTAATGATTTCCCATTCGTATTCTGCAGTCACGAGCTTTCGGCCCGCTTCGCCGAGCTTCTTTCTGAGTGCCCGGTCATTGAGCAAGCGAATAACAGCATTTGCGAAATCAGGGGCATTATCGGCTATTAATACCGTATCGCCGTCCCGGACATCAATTCCCTCCGATCCGATGTGGGTTGTCACGACGGCTTTTTCCATCGATAGCGCCTCCAGCACCTTCAGCCGGGTTCCGCCTCCCATCCTCAGGGGGACAACGTACACACTTGATCGCCACACATACGGGCGGACGTCATCTACAAAATCGGTGACAATAATGTTTTCAGAACTTCTATTTGCAAGTTTTTTCGGAGGATTTTTCCCAACAATATAGATTTTGATACCGGGTATTTGTTTTTGGATCAGCGGGAAAACTTGATCAATAAAGAACTGCATTCCATCGTAATTCGGTACATAATTCATCATTCCAACAAAAACCATGGATAACGGTTCGGGTTCATCGTCCGACGGATAAAAGAATGACGTATCGACTCCATTCGGGATAACATACTTGGGAATCCCGGGGACGTCCCTGTGGAAAAGCTCAAGATCACGATAGCTGGTAGTGAAAATCGCGTCCTGTTTTTTACAAACATCAAGTTCCTCTCCATAAAATTTTTGGTATTCACGTCTGAAAAAGGAGCGTAAAATCCTGTTGTTGTCCAGGGTTGCCATTCGCCGGAAGTTATCATATTCAACATTATGGGCATCCAGGATTTTCAGCGCTTCTCCCGGGAGATCAAAGAAACCCATGACCGGAAACTCCGACAGCACCATATCAAATTTCTCTCTTGTAAGGATGCGATTCAGTGTTTTCTGCATCTTTTTTGAATAGGCTATAGAGCGCCAAAAACTTTGTCTCTTCAACAAGGCATGGATAAGATAAGCTTTTCGGAACGTTGGCTTCCAGGGATGCGCAACAAAATGGGCCCTTCCCTGCAATTCCGGGAAAGCCCGAAAAAAAGTCCTGCGATCGCCTGTGTTGTCAAATCCAACTACCGTCACGTCATAATTTTCCGCCAGGTACTTTAAAACGTGGTAGATACGCAGAGCTCCCCCAAAGTTAGCCGGTACAGGTATATAAGGAAGAAGATGAAGAATTTTCATAAACAACTCCGTTCACTCCGACGCATACACTAATTATCTGAGTTTTAAAATTATTCTGTGATACAAATCGCTTGCATGACTTTTGAACCGATCAGCCGTAAGCGCCGGTAGATTTTTTTGCCCATAAACCAGAAGTGATCAGTAAAGAAAGGTGCTATACCGACAAGCCGATCCTCCTGGTAAAACAGGAAAATGTGCAACTTATGAGGCTCTGTATTCCTTCCAAAATGTTTCCACCAGGTTCTTAACCATTCATACGTTTGGAACACAGGCACATCGTCGACTTCTGCCAAATCATCCCATTCATCTGCAATCGCATAAAAATCAGAAGCCAATTCAACTGAACTCATGTGTAAATTCTCCCTATTTCCAATCACTTTTTATGATTTAGCGGTGATTATATCATTTGCCTATCCCGTCGAATCCGATTTTTGTTTTCTTCAAGCGACTGAATATTCAGATCAAAATGATCGAAAATTCATCTGTTTCATGGCCTTCATCCTGTCTGCCCGAGCACACTCTCCAAGTGGATTTTTGTCGGCATAACCAGGCCAATCAACTATTCCTCCCCCCCGGAATATCCGAGTACATTGTGGTCGGTCCTGGTGGATAGATTGTCAATCTGGAACAGGCCTTTTTAATACAGTGATATTCATAACTTGAAATTTCTACTAAACGCAACAAGAAGTATGCCACATAGGTAGGATGGCCTTAGTTTATGGTAAACCAAGGTATTGAGGAAGGTATTTTAAGAGATTGGAATCAAAATTGATTCCAATCTTCTCACCATTGTGAAAGGCAGGTGTGTAAATAATCTCCACCCAGAATAGCAATCCCAATCTTTCCTGAACCCGCCTTGAAACGAGGTTAAACCACAAGTTGATGATTTATGGCATAACGTGTTAATTCTACATTCGAATCAACATTCAGTTTCTTAAAAATCCGGGCACGGTAAGTATGAATGGTGCGGGGACTCAGAGAAAGGCCTTCAGCAATTTCTTTAACCTTTTTCCCCTCGGCCAGCAGGCACATTACCTGAAATTCGCGATCAGACAGAATTTCGTGGGGCGGCCGCTGGGTATCCATTTCCATACTGTCGGCTAATTGTTCAGCCACGGCCTGGGTAATAAAGCGTCGTTTTTCCACGACAACACGGCGTATTGCATTAACCAGTTCGTCCGGTACGCTATTTTTAGCTAAATAACCTGCAGCACCTGCTTTCATAGCCCGAACAGCAAATTGTTCTTCCGGGTGCATACTCAAAATAAGGACCGGTATCTGGTTGTAGTATTGTTTTATTTCCTTTAAAACATCCAGACCATTTCTGCCAGGTAACGTAATATCCAGAATTATGAGATCGACCTGATGATTTTGCCTCAACTTTTCCAATATTTCTCCGGCACTTGCTGCTTCGGAAACGACCTTATAATCCGAATTTTGTGCCAGTAGAATATTTTTTACACCTTCCCTAACCAACGGATGGTCATCCGCTATAAAGATTTTTATCATGTCACTCTCCGCTCGTCGGATTACTAGTTGTCACCATCAATATTTACAGGTAATGATATTATTACCTCAGTACCTTGATCTGGCAATCCCGATATTTCCAAGTCCCCCCCTAAAGTAAGGGCCCTTTCACGCATCCCGAGAATGCCAAATGAATTCAAATCATGAATTTCATCATGCTTAATCCCACGACCATTATCTATTATATGAAACTGAATATCGTCATCAAATCGGTTTAAAGCAATTCTTACACGGGTCGCCCCGGCATGCCTAACGATATTAATAACAGCCTCTTGAAATATCCGAAAGATAGTAAGAAGCTGTTTGCTGTTAAATAGCTGGGAGAGAGAGTCTTCATCCATATTGGTTTGAAAGGCAAACTCGAGTTCGGTACGCGCCTTTATGTGTTTCATTTCCCACTTGATGGCATCGATGAGACCCAGTTTGTCTAAGACTTCTGGTCGTAATTCGTTAGTAATACGTTGTACGGACCGTATAATTACATCGATTCGTTCAAGCAAGGTCATGAAAATATGCTCAAGCTCGGAATTATCACTCTTGTTCGTTACATCGATTTGTTTTAATACTCTGTCTTTTAGAAGAGAGACGTCAATTTTAAGCACAGTAAGCATTTGACCGAGTTCATCATGTATTTCTCGGGCTATGCTCAGTCTCTCTTCTTCCCTGACTTCCTCAAGCCGCTCCGTGAGTTTTCGGAGCTTGGCCTGGGATTTCCTGATTCCCTCTTCTGCCTGTCTTCGCTGTGTGATATCCCTGGAGTTAATGAGGACTCCGTGCACCGACGAATGATAGAGTAAATTTCGGGCTATACTTTCCAGGCAGCGCCAGGAACCGTCCTTGTGCTGGATGCGGTATTCCGCCCTGTCCATATAATTGGGTTTTTGTATGCCTTGCGAGAACAATCTTTTAACAATTTCGACATCACCGGAATGAAGTAAATCAAAGGCACTTGTGCCTAACAACTCTTCCGGTTTATAACCGATAATCCTTTTGGCAGACGGACTTAAAAATAAAAACTTGCCCTTATCATCCAGTATGGCAATAAGGTCAAGAGAATTGTCAACGATGGACTGAGTATACTCCTGGCTTTGAACAAGAAGTTCAAGCGCCCGCTTTCTTTTCCGAACTTCGTTTTCCAGTCTCCGGTTCATCCTATTCAATTTTTTGTTTTGTTCCCGGAGTTGCTTTACGGTCGATTCAAAGCCCTGCTTCCTCATCTCCACAGAAATGAGCGCTTCCGTAATGAATTTGGAAGCACGCAGAAATAAAATTTCCAAATCAATTTTACCCTGGTATTTGGTAACGACGCGGGTAAGGGTCTGATGATGCAGCTGGATGATGTCTAACGAGGTTACACCATGCTCGTTGGTTGGAAGTCTTCCAAACTCATAGGCAATATTTAGCGATTCTTCATCTTCGTTCAGCAGGTATTTTTCTAATGCACTGACGAAGTCAGATGATTGAATTTTATGCTCTGAGTCATTCATTATTCTCGTAAGTATCGGGCAACTAAAATAAGTGCATCATCATTGTGTTTGGCGAATCCATTGCCAATATATTCAGCTATTTGTTCTGTGGAACCCTGCAAAAACAAATCGTCTGCATAATCATTTTTAATTCCGTCGGTGGTAAATACCAATGTGTCCCCGAATTGCAAGGGCATCATCGTAACTTGCAGAACCGGAAGTTTAAAGCCTACAATTCCACCTCGTTGTATGATCGTTACTTGTGTTGGTTGAATTTCTCCCTTTTCCCGATGGAAGAATAGTCCGTTGACATTTCCGATCCCTATCCATGACATTGTACGTTTCTTGTAGTTAAAGGAAGCGATATTCATTACTGCCCCGCGGGTTTCTCTCAAATCCTCATGGCAATGCTTAATGAGGTCCATCAGAGAATCCGTCTTAGAGGCATGTTCATCAAGAACCCGAATCGCCTTTTTCCCTGCCTCGGCCGCTTCATCCCCATGGCCCAGCCCATCAATGGCAGCAAGAAGCACCCTGTCATCAAATGCCTTCACGTAATATCTGTCTCCGCTTTCAACCTGACCCGGCAAGGCAAGACGAAGAATGCTCCATGTAATACCTTCGGTTATTTCAGTTAGCTTATTCTCTACCTTCACTATACTTCCATTTCACCATTATGACAGTTGTACCTACTCCCACTTTAGAAGTGATATTAAAATCGTCCATCAAACGCCGGGCGCCAGGCAAACCCATACCCATACCTTTTCCGGTAGAGTAGCCATCCATTAAGGCCATTTTTATATCCGGGATACCGGGACCCTCATCTTTTGATGTGATTACAATACCATATAATCTTTTCTTCTCGACGAGATCAATTTGTATCTCACCGGTTTGGGCATATTCAATGATATTGCGGGCAATTTCGGAAATCGCCGTTGCTATGAATGTCTGATCATTATTAGAAAAGTCAACCTCTTTTGCAAGATTTCTTCCGGTTTCACGAACAGTGATAATATCACCACTGGTCCGGATCGAAGTAATAATGCTTTTAATTATCTTGTATTTGTCCACCGCAGTTGGCCTTAAAACTATTCATATCAGATATTGTAACTGATAGCAATTCAGATAAGAAGATCTAATATCAATGGATATAGATTGATCATCCCTAAATATATATTTTCCCGATTCGAATGTAGTCATTTATAGTTCTAATAAATGCATATGTAACAGTGTATTAAATGTTTTTTAACAAACACGTAAATGACATTTACGTGTAAATCGCACACTTGCACAAGTTTATTCTTACTTTTCCGGGCAGGCACCGGTTAAAGCCACAGTCAATGGAAAAAGGAAAAAAAGCAACACTATCTCATCTTTGATTCCTCCCAAAAGTAAATACATGCATTAACGATGTTCTCATTATCTCCCAACAACACTGTTCAGTAGTGAAATGCCTTCATCGAGATCCAGCGCAGTATAGATATCGCCTAAGTTAAGTCCAAGCTGTACCATAGCAAAAGCTACTTCCGGTTGTATACCAACGATAACTGTAGTAGCGCCGCGAAGCCGGATCATACTGGCAATATCCCGCAACGTTCTGGTTGAGAAAGAGTCCATGATGTCCAATACAGTTACATCAATAATCACACCTTTTGCACGTACTCGTTGCACCTGGACGATCAAGTCTTCCATTAGCTGCAGAAGCTCGTGATCACTTAGCGAGGACTGTATCGAGGCAATTAGGTAATTACCTTCTTTTAAAATAGGTACACGCATAACTGGTTATCAGTACCTCGTCATGTGGTTTGTGGAGCTACTTGTTGTACTTTATAACCCAGTTGACGTTCTGCTTCTTCAATACCGCCCTGAAGGTCACCGACTGTGATAATTTTAGTTAGATCTACACCAATCGTCACAAGGGTTTGTGCAATTTCAGCAGAAAGACCCGTGACAATAACCGTGGCACCAAGCAAACGGGCAGCATCTACAGTCTGAACCAGGTGATTGGCCACTGTAGAGTCCATGGCCGCTACCCCCGTTATATCCATTACAACAACCTTGGCCCTGTTATTTCTGATGGCGTGAAGGAGTTGTTCGGTCATTTGCCGTGCACGCTGTGGATCAATGATACCTATCATAGGTAAGATGAGGAGCCGCTCGCGAACCTGCAGCACCGGTGTGGACAATTCCCGAATAGCTTCTTGTTGCTCCCGGATAATACGTTCCCGTTCCTGGACAAAACCGACAGCCACGGTATTGGCGATCCGGTTGGCCGCTGGTTCATACGCATCAAGAATCCGGTTAAGTTTGTCAAAATCACCCCGGTATTTGGCAAAGAGGGAACGAGCGAGGACATCACGCAAAAGTAATACAATCCCGATTACCTCGTGCGTTTCCACCCCTCTCGGAATGATTCTTTCAGAAAGGTTGCGGGAATATGCCTGTAATGCTTCATAGGTTCCTGTCTCAAGCGCTTCTACATAATTATCGTACACGGATGTTGCCTCGGCCAGTATTTCGCCCCGGGTCATCGCTGTCAGCAATTGCGACTCTGTGATTCGGCGAGCCCATTCTTCGCGTAATTTGCTTCGATTCTCCCGTAAGTGCGCTACGAGTTCCCGTAATAATGATACCGTGCTTTCATCTGCCGGACGGTCGGGAATAGGTGGTGTCTTTCGATTATCGTTTTTGTTCTTCTGTGTCATGATTTTATTCATTTACTAAACACTATTGCATAAGATCGTGATTCTAAACACGACCTCTTGCTTTGCCTATATAGAATAGATCTTTTGTGACTACGTCGAAATAGCGTAATCTTTGATTTGTTTGTAGTAGGAACTGTTACAATCAGGCCGCCTGCAAGTCCATGAGATTTAAATTCAGGAGAGAACCGCTACTTATATAATAAACAGCCGGATGAGATCATTTTATTAGACAGAACAGGATATTCTCGTAGTTATATCTACTTACGTATGAGAACGGGGATTTGAATGGCTGGTCTCACCACTTCGTAATAAATTTTTCAATCTGCTATAAGAAAAACGGCACTTCCAGTGTAATGGAGATCACGAATATTCATGAGATGGGGAGACGAAGATCCCTTTGGCTCTTTCAACAGGATCATACCCCGGAATAACATCACTTAGTGCAAGTAAACAATAACTAAATTAAGACAATCATGCATAACAGTAGTTGGTAAAATGCCATACGATGTCGCCAGTTCATTAATGCTACCAAACTTGTTTCAGTCTCCGATAGGGAACGGAGCCCAATCTGGTCTTTGTTACCAATCCGTATTTAAATAGATGAATTCTACAGGTTAGAGGCCAGGTAACAAACATGCCTCTGCTATAGTCAGTAAACCTCCATTTGGGAGGATTCTGTCTATTCTGATTCATTATAGTTTTTACAGGTGGGGGGATGGATTGAACTAATCTGCAAGCACTCTAATTTTATAGGCAATGAAGAAGCCAGGCGGAGAGGATGATTTTTTCCCCGGATACCGGTGGTGTTTAAACCCCATTTTGACATTCCACGAGCTGCTGAATCATCTAAAAGAGGAGATAGACCGGGTTCCCGATCGGGATCAGGAATGGAAGAGGGAAGAGTCGAAGCGTAATGTTTATCTTTTTTCTTGTGCAATTTCGTGTACGTTAGACGATTATCTCTTCAGGAGTCCCTGGCATCTGAAACCGTTAGGAAAGATGTTCCCCCTATTCCGTCGCCCTATTCATTATATCGAGTCAGTGCTTAATTCACCAAGCGAGGCAAAGGCTATCCTCAGATACCCTCAACTTCGAAAGATGCAAAGGAAGTGGTGCGAGGTTGTTGAGCACGTATCCCGACCCCTGGCTGTGCCCGACAATCAAAATGATGCTGATGAGATGCCCGGTTCCAATCCTTATAATCTGTGCAGGGAAGCAGTCGAAAAATTTCAGTCGATGTCTCTTCCCGGAGATCTTTTGAGCGCCAGGATGAAGCTTAATGAAGGGTTCCGATGCCAGGATCTGACGCCGTATGACGTAATAACGCTCGCAGATCACTTTCTTGAAACGAACCCAGACAAAAAATCGAAATATGTGGTCATAGGCTCACGAACGGCAGGATCGTATTTTGCCCCGCTATTGAAAACCTACCTGGAATATCGTGGGTTTACTAATATGGAATGGATGACATTGCGACCCCGATTCAGAGTTGGCTGGAGTGAGAAGAGAAAGTTAAACCATCTCCTCAGGGGATCCCCAAATGTTATCCTGATTGACGATTATGCGAATACCGGGTACACGTTTCGCAAGTTGGCGGGAATCACCAGATCGTTTGGGATACCACCGGGAAAGATTGATATTCTGGCTCCCATTCATCCTGTAGTGGCTTCGCGTCATGATTCCCGGGATGAAATTGATGATATTTTTTCGTCCGGTGAGAAAGTGAGAGTTACAGCTCTGCATCATGAGGATCTTCATGTGGCAAAGCTGATGGAGCCACAGTCTGTCGAGATACTCTTAAGGGAATTACTATCAACAAATTCGATCGAGAATATTATCATCAATAAAAATCCGGAGGTTCGGAAAATTAACGAAAATCTGCGGGTGCATTATTCAGATGGCTTCCAGGTACGGCTTAAACGTGTATATGAAGTGGCGATTTATCATAAGGATGGACGAATTGAAATGAAAAGATTTCTTGCAAAGAGCGTTGGTGTCGGATGGCTCGGTTATCATGCGTACTTTGCAGGTCTGGCCCTGGACCGCTTAGTTCCCCAAATTATTGGCCTCCGTTATGGTATACTATTCATGGAATGGGTTGATGGGGCGTCACTTTCCGAAACGAAAATGTCTGGCCCTATTCTGAGCAAGCTCTCAGAATATGTGGCTTGTCGTACGAAGTTGCTTGCCCTGGACGAAGATCCCCGTTTGAAACGCCCCTATCTTGGATGGGGATGGCTGGAGGTGCTCAGCATCTTCAGGCGGGTGTATCATAACCTTTTGGGATACCTGAAATACGACGATTTGCTGCGCAGGCTTAATCGGTCTCTCCACCAGAAGTCTGTTCTGGTTGACGGCCGGATGCGCCCGGAGGACTGGATAATGGAGCGTGGCGGGAATGATACCAGTAAGTTTGATGCAAGCAGATTATTTAAAGTTGATTTCGAACATCACAATTTCGGCGCTCCGGAGCTTGATGTGGTCGATCCTGCTTATGACTTGGCCGTAGCCTCGTTTGAATTTAAACTTACTGAAAGAGAGGAGTTGGAAATGATCTCAAGCTATGCGGAGAAATCCGGGGATGGCGACACCCTGTCAGAAAGGTTTTTCTTGTATAAACTGCTGTACGCAAAGGTGGTATCAGACCGAGCGTGGCATCGCCTGACAGAATCTAATGGGAGAGAAGCACTTCAGGATTTGAACCGTCGCATTCAATGGAGTTGGGATTTTCGTGTCTTTGCCATGAACAAATTCTGCGCATCGCTCATGAAGAAGCCAGCAAATGAAGCTATTCGTACAGGAATTTGCTTCATGGATATTGACGGTGTATTTGATTTCGAAGTTCTGGGGTTCCCTCATACTACAATAAGCGGGCTGAAGGCTGTTTCTCTTCTGCGTTCCTGTGGCTATTCCATTATTCCAAATACCGGCAGGAGTTGTCTGCACGTAAGAAACTATTGTTCTAACTATGGTTTTGAAGCCGGCATCGGTGAATATGGAAGTGTAATTTTGGATGTGGTGCAGGATAAAGAAATACCCCTCATTGACGATGAGACGGCAAATGAGATTTCCGTATGCAAAAAAATACTCGCCGGGAAGGATAGTATTTGCATAGATCCTGATTATCATTATGCGGTGCGGGCATTTCGGTTTGTCTCGAAGAGAACCCAGGGATTGGGGGAAAGTGAAGCCGAAGAAATCCTGAAGACATCAGGGCTAAACAAGCTCAAAGTGATAAGCAGAAATTCGGATACCTATTTCGTAGGAAAGAATACAAGCAAGGGAAAGGCAATCGGATATTACAAGAAATGCACCGGGTCATCCCGCTCTTCAACCATAGCCATTGGTGATTCGGCCGAGGACATACCAATGTTTGACGAGGTTGCCTATGCCTTAGCTCCCAAAAATAGCAGCCCGGAAATTCAAAGAATCTCAAAAAATGGAAAATGCACCATTCTGTCGAAATCCTGTCAGCGCGGGCTTTTGCAGGCAGCTGTTGAGTTGAGTAAAAATAGCGGGTTAAACCGTAAATGGATAGATAAGAGGAAGGGAATCGACTTCATCAATACATATAGTGATGGTACCTTTCAGCAACTGATGGTACAGTTGTTGAGTATTGCCGAACAGCCGCGGTATAAAAGACTTATTTCCCTTATTCTTTAAACCGGAGCCGTAATGAATGAGGAATCATCCCTTGCTGTTCAGAATCCCGTCAATGTTAATCCGGACGACACAAGTAAAAGGTAGCTTCACAACCACGGCCTCTTAAGATTAAGGGCAAAATCGGTTATGACCCAGGCCACAATGGCCGGACGTGTAAGGGCGAATCTGATATTGTACGGTAAACCCGGCTGGCCATAAGCAACATATACACGATAGGGGCATCCTAATTTTCGGGCTGTTTCCATTCCGTTCAGCGGCAAGCTGGAAAATTGCTCAAGTTCGCAATAAGTACCTGCTGCGCGAAGATCAGAAAGTGCTCTTTTTGCGAGAGGCAGATCATGAGTAGCCACCCCAACATGTCGTGCACGATCGGCCAACTTCTCAACAATTGCAAGATAGTTTTTAACGCAATCAAGATTGTTATTTGTCGGGTCAGGCCATTGGCCCTTTACAATTCTGACTGAAAGTCCCAGATCAAGAACTTTGTCTGCATCCGTCAGGCTTCGCTGCCACCTTGAAGGCAATGTGCAGCCCAATATATCATGATATTCAGCCATTTTTTCTAAAAAACGAAAAGTGATTGCTGCGGAATGGGGATCCAGGGAATCTATTTGTACCCTGATATCAAGCTTCCGGCCAATCTGTACAAGGTCTTTAAATATGCCAAAGTCATAATCAATAGCATCAAGCTTGATTGAAAGGTAGCCGTTGATATTTTCATTATGCAAAGCAGTCATGCTCAGTTTGTAACTCTCAAACATGCTTCTGGCACTTGCATCAGCATCTTTCCAGGGAGATAGAATAGAAGAAAAACCCTTCCGCATTGCCCATCGACACACCTCGAGCGCATCATCAATTTGGGGCCCGGCCACATGCCTTGATGCGATCTGGTTCCTGATCTTATGTCTGATTTTCTTCAGCATTGGTGTTCTGTTTTCTTTCCATTATCCCATGGAGGCGAGCCGGGTCATTTTCCTGTAAATCAGTTTGCTGATACCATAAGAGTAGGAATGGATCAGCTCGCACATCAACCCCGTAATTCCTTTCACCGATTTGGGATAAATTTTGTAAGAGCACAAGCTGTGAAATTCGTCTGCCCAAATGTGAAGCCATGGCTCGTCACTCCCCAAAAACTCACAGGCAGTCAACCCTTGTTCGAAACAAAATCGTATGACCTTGTGCATAAGGAGGATACCCGGTGAACAATAAGACCAGTTCTCGTCATGACCTATCTTGTATATCCACAATCTGTTCGCATGGACGACGGTGAGTTGAACAGCTACTGTTTTTTCGTTTATCCGGAGGAAGAATAAATGGAGTTTGTTTTGTTTTGATGCTTTTTGGGAGTATAAAGTGAAGAATTTTCGCAGATTGGGATGAGTCTTTATGGCCGTTCCTATTCTGCCTTTCCAGTTCGAGGCCTCAATCCTGAATATTTCTTCGAGATAGTCGTCCAGGTTCTCTGGTGTTGGTGTTACAGCTATAAAGCGGACTTCACCTTTCTTTTCAGCCAGACGTTGCAGCCGGCGCAGGCTGGAACGCCTGCTTGAGGACATGTTCGTCTCAAAGTTTTTCCATGTTCCGGTTATAGCAACCCATGGAATTTTTTCCTCCTTAACCAGCGATATTCTTCGTCGCGTCTTTAATTCATTCTCGAGTATTTGTGTTTCAGGTGAAAAATATCGAAACCCTCTTAAATGCAGGGGCTTATTCAAATCGAGCATCGTGCGAATCAATTGGGTTAACGAGGCATGATCCTCATAGAGGAATCCGCCCGGTTCTTCAAGTGTTGAGCTTCCGACAAGCTCCAGTACAGGCATGAACTTTCCTTTTACGGAAAGTGGGGCTAAAGCTTTGAGCTTCCCTTTGCATTTTGTCGTGATCATCTGTATGTCATCAGGTGGACAAAAAGTCTGTACACCTGAGATGAACCATTCGCTGGTGAGTAATGGATTGCACGCAGATGCTTCAAGTTTCTTCCACTCTTTACAAAGATTATAGACCCCTACATGATTGGTTATTTGTTCCGTTGACAAATCCCGTTCGGAAGCGCCTGTAGATTTTAAACGAGGGGTTTGGCCATTATGCCTTACCGTTGCCTGTGCGCCATCTTCCAAACGCATACATCCACCTGCTTTTTCCGGTTTATTGTGGAGATCATCACGTTTCCTTGTTGCTGAAGTACGCTGCAAGAGATGACGGACATAACCTTCGGCAATTTTAGAAGTACCTTTTTGCCGGGAAATTAGTTTTGCAATGGTGGTTTCATAATTAATGCGGAAATTCAACCGCTTAAAAAAAGAAAATATCTTGTGGAGTGTAAACCTATCCCAACGTCGTTTTTTTTGATTATGCAGGGCGTTTTCGGGCGATCGAACTGTAACAGTAAAGGTGTGAATAACATTTTGAGAAAACCGGAGCATGCGGATCGGTTCCCTGTGGCCGAAATCAAGCACCTCGCAATCCGATTTGATCGCTTCCTCAATCATAGATACAAGGGCAGCGTCTCTGGCGTCAGCGTTACCTGGTGAAATTGCCGAGCGGTCTTTATCATAGTCGCTCAGATAAACATGAGCCGATCCATTAAATTTGAATCCCAGCTGTGTCACTATATTCTTTCCTTTGTAGCGCAATTTTTTGAACCACAGCCATTTCTTTTGTGCAAGTGCACCAGTCAGTTCACGTTGAAAAGCCTCAAAATCCGGGTCCATGAAGAAACCGGGATACCCGAGATTATTCCATCTTTTCTGGTGAAGGTGTGATAGCGATTGGAGGCCGCCACTAATATTCCCTTTTTTGCATACGTCTTCTATAGTACAATCCGGATCATGCAAATAGTTGTCACGGGCGCTAAGAAGGTTTTGCCGAACTGGAGGTGAAAGGGAGGAGAGGTACTTGTCCAGTGAATCCGGCAAAATAACCCGGGGGCAAATATTGGAAGTTTTCTTCTCCACCGGATAATGACAGTCCGTCAAAACAGGGACGACATAATTCAGAAAAACTCCGTCTTCCCTGATATTCTGAAGACTCATTTCGTCCCAAAGATGGGTGGTCTGCCCGATAAATGAGACAAGCGTATCCGCGACGGCTTTTTCCCAACCATGTTTAATGATGATATCCAGACAATCACAGGGCCCTTTCTTTTCCAGAGAGAGAACAGGCGACCGTGATTCATGCAGTCCCGAGCCAAGAAGCTTCAACTGTCTGAAGAATCTGAAGTGCCGGAAGAGATGACTTTGAATGAAAAAGGGGGAGATACCGATCAATTTGCCTTCATTCCTGAAGAGTATGATGAAAAGATGGTGTTCGGCATGATTCGCGAAATGTTTCCACCAAAGATATTGCCAGTCGAAAGTTTGAAAAATGGTAGCGGATGAATTTAGTGCAAGGCGATCCCATTCGTCTTCCAGTGGGAGTATTTCTGCTGCATCATTTATCACTTCGACAGAAATATCGGACTGTTTTGAAGAAGGTATGGAAGGATGTTTGTATTGTACTGCCGGAACGCTCCAGTATGTAATGTCCGGTTGTCTCATAACTGACATCTTTCCCGTTTCATTGAAAATTCGCACGCTTTTGATACATCTGTGAACGGGTGTTTCCCGTATGGAAATTGAAGGTGAAGATTATATGGGCAGGGGCAATGCATTTCATTAAACAGAGCTGAATTTTTCGTTGAAAATAGAGTCCAGGGCCTCATTCATCGTCGATGTAATCACATCCCAGTCGTATTTTGAACGTACCTTTTTGTAGCCGTTGTCAGCAAGCTTTTTGTTTTTTTGAGTGTTAACCAACAACTCAATGACCTTCTCAGCGAAGCGGGCAGGATCGTCTGCGATTGCGACATGCTCCCCATCAACTACATCCAGACCTTCACAGCCAATGGTGGTAGTTACGATTGCTTTTCTCATTGCCAGGCCTTCCAATATTTTGAGACGCGTTCCGCTCCCCATTCTCAGCGGCACGACATACACCCCCGCTTTGGAGGCGTAGGGTCTCACATCATCGACATATCCGGTAACTATTACATCATCTGCGGCGCGTCGTTTCAGGGTTCGGGGAGGATTTTTCCCAACGATATAAATCTTCGCTTCGGG
>DATFNI010000353.1:0-13766 GCA_035266485.1 Balneolales bacterium | reverse complement strand
CAAATCGTCCTCATCGTCCAGACCACGTAGAGAGCCAAGCATCGATCCAATCATATCCGTGTAAGACCGGATATCATCAAGATCATCTTTGCCAACCATTGAATGTTGGTGCAATCCTTCCAGAACAAACTCCATCAGGCTCAATTTACCCTCTTCTTTTGTGCCTTTGGGGGCATACTGATCGACAATCTTCTGAAGTCCGTTCACTTTTTGCAGGGCCTTGGAAAAATCTTTCGCGGACATGGTATCGGTTATGTCTACCTTGTTATTATTAGCGAACCACTCCGTAACCGGTGTATACACGTTTTTACCCTCTCTGTCTTTATGGAGCGGATCTGGGAAATAGGCTTTGAAAACTTTATTAATCGCCTTACCTACCAACAACTTGGCAACATTGATCGCTCCCTCCTGTTCACCTTCATATACGAGTTCCAGTTTCCCGGTAAGCGCAGGTAATGCATTATAGAGATCGGTGATTCTGACCGTTACTTTCTTCTCGTTGTTGGCATAAGCCCTGCGTTCGGCATTTGAAATGATATTCTCGATCTCGGTAATGGTCATTCGCGCCGACACGCCGCTCTTCTGATCTACATACTCTGAATCCCTGGCAAAGACCGCTGTTTCTTCAACGACCTCCCGAATAAAACGGGGCATTTCGATCTCAATATGGTTATTACGGTCGGTCCAGGCCTCCTGATCGGTAATACGCATGCCGATTTCGATACTTCGGGGATAGTGCGTAATAATCTGGGAATCGATGCGGTCTTTCAGCGGAGTAATAATATTTCCCCTGTTGGTATAATCCTCCGGATTTGCGGAAAAATAGATCGAGACATCAAGGGGAATACGAATATTGAAACCACGAATCTGAATATCTCTTTCCTGCATGATATTTAACAAGGCCACCTGAATACGGGGCTGAAGATCCGGCAACTCATTGATAACGAATATGCCACGATTGGTTCTTGGTATCAGTCCAAAGTGGATCACCTCTTCATCGGCGAGCGTAAGACGTCTCGTAGCCGCTTTGATAGGGTCGATATCACCAATAAGGTCGGCTACCGTCGTATCGGGTGTAGCCAGTTTCTCTCCATAACGATCAGTACGGTGAACCCACTCGATGGGAGTATCGTCCCCCCTTTCTCCGATCAAATTTCGTGATTGCAGGGAAACCGGGTTATAAGGATCATCATTAATCTCCGAGCCGGCCACGATGGGCATATATTCATCCAGCAGGTTTACCAATAATCGCAAAATCTTGCTTTTTGCCTGGCCACGTAATCCAAGCAGAAGTACATCATGATGCGAAAGGATAGCATTTTGAAGTTGTGGTATGACCGTTTTTTCATAGCCATAGATGCCCGGGAATATTTCCTCACCGTTTTTCATTTTATTGATGAGGTTCCTTCGCATTTCCTCTTTCACGGAAAATGACTGCCACCTGGTTTCTTTCAGATCACCAAGCGTTTTTACCTTGTCGAATTCATTCATAATGCAACAGCAATCTTACTGAATTTCCTTATTTGCTTTTCACCCGGTACAAAACCCCAAATTATCCGATTACATTCCATCAAAAACCATCACAATGTACATATTGTGTGAGGTTGACCTTCCCTAACAACACCTCTGGCTAATCTATCTGTTAATGGGGTATGATAACCTTTTCTTCATCCCTAGAACCCCAATACACCTTCAGTCGTTCGATAAAAACAGCTGTTCTCACTCACATTTACAGATGAACCGGGATGCCAAATCGACGGACAATAATACGAATATCCGTTAACAGGGATTACTTGCCTGTTACATTGGAATCCACATTTTCTTTTTCGAGAACTCCGAGTGATCCATGCCGGTCAATCCAGTGAATGATATCTGAGATAATTTCATCATGTTCGGGTTCTTGCAGAATCTCATGAAAGCACCCTTCATAATACCTGCTCGTCTTGTCGGGATGATATAAGCTGTCTAAAAATTCACGTGTCCCTTGTTGGTCGGCTATCCGGTCGGAGAGTCCATGTCCAGCCCATACCGGAACATATAGTTCGCCAGCCAGATCCAGGGCAGCCTTTCCGCTGTCGACCAGTTGCTGGGCCATACGTGCCCGGATCCGTCCATGATAGACCAATGGATCCTCTTTATAGTCTTCTACGACTTTTTTATCGCGACTCAAAGAACGCGTGTCCAGGTTAATGACGGGTACCATCGGGGTGACGGCGGTGACATAACGAACCATATCCTGAACAACCTTCGGGATATTGGATACGATTTTGAGGGCCGGTGCAGATATTATCAGGCCATGAATGCTGCTTTGATATCTGTATGCCAGCAAAACGGCGAGTGTCCCTCCCATGCTATGCCCCATTATATACCATGGAACATTCGGGAATTCAGCGGTTATTTCCTTAAAGTATGTGGAGAGATCATCAACATACTCTTCATAATTATTTATATCGCAACGCGTTCCACCACTTTGACCATGTCCCTGGAGATCTGTCGTGAACACACCGATGCCATCTTTATTCATCTGACGGGCCAGATGTTCGTACCGCCCGGAGTGTTCGGCATATCCGTGGATAAATAATACAGCAGCTCTCAGCGGCTTCTCAGGCAAGGAGCGTCTTGTGAATATTTTAAGATTTCTTTTGTTGAGGAATGAGTCCTCACTAACTATCATCATAACAATGAACTTTAATTTTTTTTGCGCAAAGAACACGCTCACGGCGCATAAAGTAACGAATAACGTTCTCAATTTCTAAAACGCATGGCATCCTGCTTACGTTGCCCAATCAGACAACAGATATTCAAAATATTGTATTGAATCACCAATGATTGCGCCATCATGACATTACTACATACTGACATAATCGCTATATTTGTCGCAATCTAATCCCAATCATCAATATGCGATTATTAAAATTTATCGGCGTTTTTTTGGCTGTTTTTATTGTTATTGCTGCAATAATTATTTTACCCAGTCTGAAATCGGTTCGCACTATCATAAAAAATTATGACACCCTGGATGAGGGTTCTCAGTGGCTGCAGCAGATATCGACAACCGAAGGATTTCTTAATTATATCGAAGCTCATCCCAAAAGAGTTTCAATTTACTCATATACCCCCGGACAGGCGGACTCAACACTTGATTATCATGGAGAAACGAGTCGGTCGGTTGGGACACTCTCAGTTTTAGTTTCTGTGGCAGCTTATGCCCACCTGGTCGGCACGGGGAGATGGCAACCGGATGAACTCATACCTCTCGATTCCGTCAATCATTACCAGTTACCAGGTGTTTTCAGCAGTGCGCATCTAAAAAACTTGTCGGCATTACCGAAGACTAAGACCGGTCAGCCTATGATTCAACTGAATCAACTGGTCAGAATGGCTGTACAGGGACAAGACCTGGCTGCCGCGGATTATCTTTACTGGAAAATTGGTCCGGCACGGCTGGATTCAACGCTCAGCAACCTGGCGATCAACAATCTGGAAGCACCATTGCCCTGGACAGGTCTGTATATAACCATGAACCCGGATGTGAATCATGAAGAGGCAAATCTTCTTTTGAAGAATTTTGCCAGAAAAGACCGGAAGAAACAGCGCCAAATTATTATTGACAACTCACGAAGGTTTAACGAAGACCCTGCTTTTCATAACCTGGTAATCAAAGCTTTCCGGGAAAAAGGTACCGGTCTCAGTTTCGCTCAGGAAAGGACCGCGTATTCTTTCCTGCCAAAAGCGACGGCGCGGAGTCTTGTAGAATTGGTAAGGAAAGCATGGACTGATTCGTTGTACGATCAGAATACTTCAAAAATATTCCTGAAAACACTGCAATGGAGGGACATGGTTCCACTTATGAAACATGTTTTCAGCTGGTATGGCAGTTCATTCGATAACCGCATGAGCCTGCTCAGCGGAGTTGATGTGGGTACTACTACGCGTTTTGGCTACACCAGGATACAAGCTATGGTGCTGGACAGTCTGCCTATTCAACTTTGGTTTCACCTCTCCAGCCAATTCTCAAACCAAACTCTTGAACGAAGATTGATCTGGGACCCAACGTTTTATCGTACTGCTTACAACAGATTGATCCTGCACAAGACCGTCATCGATTCCATGGTGATCAACACCCAGCCGGGATAAGCTTTTATTTTTACCCTATGGAGGTACGATTTGACAAAATTCAATCGTTTCTGATGAACTCATAATTCCGTAAATTTCTGATAGTGAAGAACGTGATATTTGTGCTATGAAATACAAGATTTATCATTTTATTTGGTTCATTCCGGTATATCTGTTGTTGCAGGGTATTTACCAGATATACTCTTACAATGGCCTTTTGAAGACCTATAAACAGGGCACAAGTTATATCGCCACTGTAGATTATCTCCAAATCAAGAATCTTCAGGCACAAACCAATGGAGTCATCGTTCTTTCCTTTGACACGAAGGATGGGGAACATATACGCAGAAAAATGACTCTTCCCGTGAACATGGCGGGTATGGTCCAGAATTACACAAAGGTTCCCATACGGTATCTTAAAGACAGCAGCGAGCCGGTGGTTATGATCCCGACTTATAATTTTCAACGCCACATTATCCTGAGTAATATGGGCATCCTGGCTATCTCATTTCTCATCGGGCTGGGAGTAGCTATTTGGACAGAGCGCCATTTCTGGCTGGAAAACCGGGGTCTGAAACCAGCCGGGTATAATTTTGAAATCATAGATCACTCACCGGCGTGAGTATTTCTCTATCTGAATACAGCGGCAGGCTCATTCTTATTCCCACTACAATAGGCAAGACGCCTGAGAATAACACTATACCCGATTATGTTCTGCGGCAAATACGTTCTATCGATGTTTTGATTGTAGAGAACATACAAACAGCCCTGAGATATCTTCAGTGGGTTGGCGATACCGTTCCTGAATTTAAGATCCGTTTTTATGAATTAAACAGGCATACTAAGGATCAGGATATCCAGGAATACATTAAACCAGCCCTTGAAGGTAAGGATGTAGGGCTTATTAGCGAGTCCGGTTGTCCCGCCGTTGCCGATCCGGGATCTGCGATCGTTCGTCTTGCCCATCAGTACGGCATCAGGGTGGTACCCTTGGTGGGTCCTAATTCGATGTTGCTTGCCCTCATGGCATCCGGTTTCAATGGTCAGCGTTTTGCCTTTCATGGATATCTGCCGGTAAAGAATGAGGAACAGATTCGCGAGCTGCAGAAGCTGGAACAGGAATCGGGAACCCGGCAAATGACCCAGCTATTTATGGAAGCTCCGCACCGAAATTTGGTACTGCTTGAAAACGCGATACAGACACTGGACCAGGAAACATGGTTATGTTCGGCAACTGACCTGACAATGCCATCGGAAGAGATCCATTCGCAGCAGGTTTGGCAGTGGCAGGGTCATCAGTTACCCGATCTGAATAAACGTCCCACCGTGTTTGTGCTTTACTCGGGCCAGGATGTGCGGCAGCGCAAGAAAAAAAAGCCGTCTGTAAAATCCCGCTGGAAATAAAATAGGCTGCCTAACAGTTAAGCAGCCTATAAATTTTAAATAATAACTAGCATCAATTAAACAAAATGTGACACTGCTCCGGCGTCTTGCAACAAAAATGTCAACGTTTCATTCTTTGTCGCCTGAGCATGATCCAAAGCTGACCAACCCCTGTCGTCCAATACATTAACGTCAGCGTGATACTGAATCAAAAGTTGTGTTATTTCAGGATGATTTTTTTCTACAGACCAATATAGAGCATTAGTACCTCTGTTGTCCCGCAAATTGACATCTGCACCGTGTTTAAGCAACACCTTAACCGCATTCAGATGTCCATGCTTGGCTGCCTTCATTAATGGAGTACGATCGTGCATATCACGAGAGTTAACATCGACGCCGTTGTCAAGAAGGGCTTTAATTTTCCCGGCGTCTCCATTTGAGGCAGCCTCCAAGAGTTCTTGCTCATCCATAAGCGACTCCTTCTAATTAGAAGTGAATAAATTCGAGCTACTTCATTGTATCATTTTGACCTTAGTTAGTCAACTAAAAAAATTATGAAATGCCATTTTTTTACACTTCATATTTTGTTCATAAACAGAAACTTAACGAAATAGCTTTATTTATTGATAACCAGTTGTCCTGCAATTAATTAAAATCATAAAATCAAACCTTGCCATGATCATCTTTTCTGCCAGACTTACTCTTCGGTCCCGGCGTGATTAACTCAATGGGTAAAGGTTTGGTTACCTCACCACTGTATAACGAAACATGTGGAAACGGTATTTCAATACCTTCCTGATCAAATCGTCTTTTGACGGATTCAAACATGCCATTCTTAACGTTCAGATAATTTCGTCTTGCCGTCCAGAAACTAAATTGAAGGTCGATAGAGGAACTATTAAATCCTAGAAAGATGATAAGAGACTCCGGTTCATTCAAAACCAGGGGGTCTTCAGCGGCAAGCTCAGTGAGCACCTTCTTTACACGGGTCAGATCTTCTTTATAAGCGACCGAGACGGCCAGATCAATTCTGCGTATCGGGAAACGTGTGGCATTGACGACTTCGCTTTTGATAATCGTCTCATTCGGAATCCGCACAAATCGATTATCAAAAGTGCGAAGCTTAACAGATAAGGTGTCGACCGACATGACAACGCCGGTCACTCCACTGACTGTTATCACATCCCCAACGATAAACGATTGTTCGGCGAGCATAAAGAAACCACTGATGATGTTGGATACACTCGTCTGCGACGCCACACCTAATGCAATACCGACAATACCGGCAGCACCAAGCAACGGAGTCATATCCACCCCAAGCATATGAAGAACAGTGATAATCAGAATGATATAGAGAGTGTATGACAAGACCTTGCCGGCCAGCATACTGTAATGGGCATTATACCTGTGAATCACAACCCGTCGCATCCATCCACGCAAAAGCAGAATAATCGGGATACTGATCAGCAATGTCAGCCCGACTTTCGCCAGCCTCCAGATCATCTCGTCAGTTAATATTTTATGTATATCCATGCCAATCATGATATTATTGTTATTTCATTGTCAGCCCCAGGAAAGACCTAAATCTTTCATCAACTGAAAAGTCTTCTTTTTGATCCCTCTCTTTTGAGTCTCTCTGGGTTCGGTGATCAATTTGGCCCCATTTGCAATCTCAGGGGAACGACCGGTCATCATAATATTACTGTGTTGTTCACTTCCTTCATACCGGATACGTGTAACATCTGCCCACAGTCGGTTATCATTTTTGAAAAGGGAGAGGTGTCCCACACGGAAACAGAATTTTTCAACCTGTAACTCCTCATTCGATTTGTTCAATACATCCAATTGGCAGATAATACGGTATGGATTCACCAATTCCGGTTGAAAATTTCGCAACGCCCGGGTCACGGCGGCATAGCACAATTCTCCTTCCGTCGGATCTCCGAACCATGTCTCCGACAAAGAAACGAGCGGGAATTCAGTGATTGTTTTCCCTTTCTTTTGAGGAAGCTTTACGATGGCCCAGGCCGGAATACTCGTGTAGACCGTTGCCTCTGCCCCCGGAAATACTTTGAACGGGTTAAGCGGGCGTACTACAACCGGCCTGTCCGGTGTTGTTGGCCGAAGTTCGATAATATTCCCATTCTCCGGAAGCACGTACCGGGTCCACTCAGATGCTACCGGTTCAACCCGATCCTTCGTATCACCTACAAGTGTTTGGCGTGCAATCCATACCTCGTTTAGTTCACGACGAAACCAAAGCTTCATTTTTTCAAGGTCGCGGGTGACGGTCTGCCCGTCATTGAGTTTGAACTCACCCCAAAAGACATCTTTCCCTGTTGCTGTACTCATTGGCTTTCTTACCACTCTAAATGTTTACATGGTATCCATAAGACGTAAAACAAAATTCGGTTGACTGTTTCATGATTACTGCTAATTGTACTATGCTCAATTAATTACTTTGATTATTAATCTGATATGATTAATTACGTTTGAAGTCAACGATGAACAAACTGGCATAACATGCTAAATCTTAAGAATCCATTCAATTCTGTCAAAAAAGGAGTAGGAGGTTTCAAAAAACCGGGCCTGCCACCTGGAACCTTGGTACATGTTGGACGTGAATGGGATACTCCTGTTACCATCAATCTGACAATGTTCGATTCTGAAGAATATACCGAACAAGTCATCGATAATGTAGAGGATATTCCGAAGGTTCTCGATCAGGCAAAAAGAAGCTGGATACACATTAGTGGAGTGCATGATATGCAGATCCTGGAGAAAATAGGCACCCTTTTTGGCATCCATCCTCTCGTACTTGAGGATGTGGCAAATACCACTCAACGTTCCAAGATTGAGGCTTACGACCAGTATCTTTTTATCGTCGTTAAAAGCCTGACCAACACAAACCCAACGGTGTCGGTGGATGTGGAGCAAATTAGTATTCTTCTTATGAACAATACGATCATTTCATTCCAGGAAAGTGACAGACCTCTCTTTTCAGTCATCAGAGACCGGCTTAGTATTAATGGAAGTCGTATTCGTAATAGTGGTGTCGACTACCTCGCATATAGCCTGGTGGACAATCTCATCGACCACTATTTCAGCATCATTAATGATTTTACCCTGCGTATCGAAGAGGTCGAAGATGAAGTTCTTGATGATCCAACGCAAGAAACGCTTCATGAGATCCAGCACCTGAGACGGGAATTGATCAATGTGCGAAAGGTGATCTGGCCCCTGAGAGACACGCTGAACAGCCTGTACCGGGATGAATCGCAGTTTGTCAGCCATGAGATAAAGATATACATCCGCGACGTATTTGATCACTGTCTGCACCTGATTGATATGGTGGAGAATCATCGCGAGATGCTGATGAGTCTGACCGATTCCTATATGTCCGGCGTCAGTAACCGGATGAACGAGGTTATGAAGGTGCTCACGATTATTGCTACGATCTTCATGCCTCTGAGCTTTATTGCCAGTTTGTACGGGATGAATTTCGACACTTCGATAAGTCCTTACAATATGCCGGAACTCAAATTTTACTTCGGCTACCCAATGACGATTGGCCTGATGGTACTTATTGCTATTGCCATGCTCATCTATTTTCGAAAAAAGAACTGGTTATAATAACATTTCCAATTATATGAAGATGACCCCATATATTTGCCTGTCATGATTTTGTATATTTGTATAGAGGCACTAACCGAGGTGATCCTGATATGAAAAATTTAAACATTCTCGTTCCTGTCGATTTCTCTGATCTAAGCTATCAGGCATTCAAGGCCGCAGAAATCCTGGCCGAGTATTTTGACGGGACGATAACGCCGTTCCATGCATACATTCCCATTACAGATATCGACGGTTCCTATTACATGGGGCTCGGGGTCGCTACGCAGACAGCGACGCAAGATCTGGAACCCATTTTAGAAGACCGGCTTCAGGAGGTTGCAAGAGAGTATATAAATGAAAAATTTCTGAAACCTTCAAAACTAGGAGTCGGCAATCCTGCTCATGCCATTGTCGAAGAAAGCGGCGAGTATGATCTCATTGTGATGAGTACACATGGGCGAACCGGCTTCTCCAGAATGTTGATGGGATCAACGGCCGAAAAGGTGCTGCGTTTGTCGCACAAACCAGTCCTGATCATCGAACAGGGTTCTCACCTGATGCCGCTTGAAAAGATTCTGCTAACTACGGATCTATCCAAAAATTCCGAAGCGGCTTTCCCTTATGCGCGGCAAATTTCAGAAGCATCGGGTGCCCGCATTGAACTCATTCATATCGTTTCATACGATGATTTCGACGACCTCATCTCAGCCCAGGATGCCGCTGCATTACGCAATGACCGGCTTCAGAAGCTTGTCGAGAAACATTTCAATGATCTGTCCGACCGATGCCGCTCTGAAGTGATATTATCAAGCGAATCTCCACATGAAGCCATTCATAACCTGTGCCGTTCGCGAAATTACAATCTCGTGATCATGTCGACCATCGGTCGTACGGGATTGAAGTATCTGACGATGGGCAGTACAACGGCCAATGTTGTGCGAATGGTCAATACCGCCGTTTTAAGTATCAACCCGTCCATGGATCAGCCGGAGCAGATTGAGCATTTGGGTGAATGACTGAATGGATAGCTGAATAGCGTACTCTCTTCCAATCATACATCCCCGTCCGTGTTCTATTCTTCTAGAGAGATGTTCATCAGGAGCCTCAGAACATTACACGGAACCCGGCCATGGCTGTCAGATGATGGACCTTTTGCGTTGCGATCAAATTATCCGTGGTATTATCGGAGTATTGAACAGTATAAAGCTGATCCTGTCCATTCCAGAAACTATACTGAACCCCAAGATCGAGAGCCACCATATCGTTCATTTTCAGTGTCACTCCGCCGCTCAGATATTTCTTATCGATCTTGAAGGAACGGCGCGGACTGGGATAGTAAGCAAAGCCAACTTCAGGGTTGATATTTCCAAAATGAGCTTCTAATCCTGCCTGATAATTTAAAACGGGCCTGAAATCTGATAATATACCCTGGTTGATGTCATATTGTTGCTGTGAATAACCGGAAGGGAAACCCGTCAGCCTGGATTGTTTATAATCAACATACTCTAACTGGCCATGGAATGTGACTAATTTAGCCGGACTATTGAGTGTCACACCAACTCGTAACCTGCCCGGGCTATGAACTTTGTAAGTAATACTGCCTGGAGAGCTTTTAGTGGATTCCGGATTATTAGAGTCCTTGAACTTCACCGTAATCGATGAGTTGTAGTTTTCCTTCACGGTCAATCTCGATCTCGTCTGGTAGCTTGCACCAATATTCACCAGTGGCGACACCTTATACACAAATCCGAATCGTGCATAAAAGCCGCCTATGGTAGCATCAATATTATCGCTTGAATTTATATACTGAACATCGGTGGGGAAAGTACTATACAGATTCTTAAGATCCTGCTCCAGGAACAAACGATGGTAGGAATATTTCCCGACCGGGAAAACCAGGGAAGCGCCCAAATACACATTCTTTTGAAACTCTGTTGCTCCGAATAAGGATATTTCACCCATTTTCCCACGCTCTGTTACCTGGGCATGCTGGTTGATTCCCTGATATCCGCCGGGTACCTCGCGAAGCACCGGTATATAACTGCCAGTTGCTGTTGTATCAAGGGCATACGATTCATAACCTATATTCTGATAATCTGAATTCTGGGCAAAATAGTCAGTAATGGTATTGTTTGGATTAAAAGCATCCACCGAATATGCCTGATTAAAATCCGCAATTCTGTTATAGGAGGCACCTATCACAAAACTCCCCTGCAAAGTGGGTACCTTGTATGCCATTCCACCACTTGCAATTCCGGTCTGATTATCACTGAATGAATTATTCTTACTCAGGTAGTTAATCTGAGTACCGCTTGTTAAGTTCATTTGATCGTAATAGTTGGCATCCTCGCTGACTTTACGGGTTCCAAGATTGATGGAAATCAGATTCTTATTGAACATGGCAGCCGTAGCAGGATTTTGCACAACAGATCCGAAGCCAAGGGCATCGGAAACCCCGACTCCACCTAACGACAAATTAAGAGGACCATTGCCTGGTTGCATGTCGCTGTAACGCAGAACATCCAACCTGTTTTGTGCTTTCAGGCTTGAAACTGTAAATAGTACAAGAAATGTAGAAAGCAGGATGGGAGCAAAAATGAAGCGTTTCATAGTCAAATATTTTCGTACGTTATCCATGACAGAGCAAGGGGGAGCGTCTGTAGAAAAAAACCTAATCAATTAGTAATCAACGATTAGTGACGTCTCGGGCGATTACCTGACGAAGAACTGTGTGAATTATTGCCGGACCGATCGACTCTTGGTGCCCTGTCAAAGCGAGGGGAAGAAAAGTGCTCGACAGACTGGTGACTCACCGTATAAGTTGACCGGTTATTGGATTGTGAACTTCTGGTATAACCGTTATTCAAACTCCGGTTATAGTTGTTTGATGGACGATAATAATAACTGTTTCTGTTCTGGCTGGAACGTTCAGTACGTTGATAATAACGGGGACGGTTGTATTTGACATTACTCGATTCCTGCGCCCTGGTTACATTCGCACTATTTGCTGATTGATTTCCGCCCCGATCGGGTCGAATCAGGCTGTGAAATGAGAAGTTGTTGCGGTTGTTTGTTGTTGTGTTTTGCTGTTCATTCCTGTTGGTTCGCTGGGGCCTGTAATAACCGCTTCCATTGTTTTGTGTTGTGCCAGGATGAGTTGATACGCTGGCACCCGGGCTGTTAAACAGCATCTGATGATTCCCGCCTCTGTCCGGGCGGCTTCCACCGTTTCCATTACCACCATTGTTGGATGGTGCAGATTGTCCACTGGATCGCGGTGCTCTTTCAGGACGGCTTGAACCCGTTGACCTGACACCACTACCACTTGTACTGCGCGGTTCTCTTCTGGGTTGACTATTATACGTTCCCTGTGTTGTATTACCAGAATTACCTGAAGACCGTGGTGAGTAGGTGCCGCCTCTTTGGGGCCTGCTGTACCCATATGATCCGTTGTTCCTGTTCACAGGCTGTACCCCGCTGGAACGCGGGTGATCATTTCGGTATATATTGTTGCCGGAATTCGGGACTTCGTAATAATTGTAACTGTAGTAATGGTGATAATAGCCGTTATTAAAACCATATCCATAATAACCATATGGATAATATCCATATCCGTAAGGAGAATAACCGGAGTTATAGTATCCAAAATTGAAGGAATAATATGGATCCCACGTATAGCCAAATCCCATGTATCCATACGGATGCATGTAGGGATTATAGAATGGGCTCCAATATGGCGTATAGTATCCACCATAGTAGTCGGCCCAGTAACGGGTATAATTGTAATCCCGGAATGAGTATAGTGAATAATCATTCCACCCCGTACTATATCCTTCCGTATAAGCACTCTCATCATTACTCGGTGCATATCCATTGTCGCCCCCGCCGCCGTAGTATTGATCATTGTTCAGCGTCTGGAACTGTGTGTAGCAGCCTGAGAGTGAGATCGCAAGAATAAGTGGTAATATGTATGTGATAAGTTTCTTCATGGCGGATCTCTCCTCCCGTCAATTGTTCTGTAACGGGTCAGATAATCTGGTAATAATAAGCATCTACTTTTATAACGTTATTGAATTACTTTTTGTTTCTGTAAATAGAATACAAATTCCTGAACAAGTAAACTATAACATGTTGATGTTATGTTTTATATCATTGCGCGACATAACGTTAATGTTAGTCATGTCAAATTTCCCCCCTAAGTGATTTTGCAATTACCTCAGCTTTCGAATTGACGTGCAATTTTTTATAGATATTTCGTATATGTGCACGGACCGTATCGATGGCAATACCCATGCGGTCCGCGATCATTTTATAGCTGAGTCCATCAACCAGACCCACGACGATTTCCTGTTCACGTGGGGTTAATTCACTTTCGGGTTCTTTCTTTATCTCCGGCTTCTTGAAATAATCAATGACCTTCCTGGCTATCTGGGGCGACATAGGTGAACCTCCGTCAACCAGGGTCTCAATTGCTTCCTTAATCTCAGGCAATGAGGTGTGTTTAAGCAGGTATCCGGAAGCGCCGGCACAGAGTGAATCGAAGATTTTATGAGAATCGTGATACACGGTCAGAATGATAATCTCAATTTCCGGATGCTGATTTTTGATGAGTTTCATTCCATCAATACCCGACATCCCCGGCAATTCGATAT
>DATFNI010000352.1:0-12830 GCA_035266485.1 Balneolales bacterium | reverse complement strand
CAGGATAAGCAGTCCGAACCCGGCACCTATAATATCTATAATCCGCTTCGTACCATACCCTGCCCCTTCCGAATGAAGGACGATGGGTGGATACGCCATGACATCCGAAAAAGAGTGTTGCCTCCTGTTTTCCGGTGAAAGGGTCACCGATCGAATTGAAGATTCCTCCAATACAGAACCGGTTGGCTGCATATTGTTGTGAGTCGTCAGGGAATGAATATTATCAACGGAAACTTCTATCTTGGTTCAAGACGTCCCGTAAACTTGGGTTATAATAATGGCCTTGGTTTAAAGTTACAACCCTTAGATTGTGAAAGTGTAATAGTTGGGCGATGGATCTGACGTTGCAGGTTGAAGGCTGAACGTTGAAGGTTATAGGTTGAAGGTTGCAGGTTGCAGGTTGCCCCGATTCATCGGAGGTGGTTGACAACTTGTCAACCCATGAGGCCGACCGGTACCCATTCAATACCAATTGAGATACAAGGTAAATACATGATCTCTGTGAGTCCTCCATGGGTAATAGAAAGTAGATAGGGTCAGAGATACCACTACTTATGCCCGGGCAGCCCTGAGCGGCTCAATATGTCTTTGCGGACAATGTGACGATAAATCATACATAGCCTGAAGATTCAGCCAGAATTCCGGTGATGTGTTCAAAGCCCCAGATAATAACCAGGCTGTATCCGAAGAAATTCCACTTCTGCCCTTTACAATTTCATTGACTCGCTGTACAGGGATGTCCAAATGATCTGCCAGTTTCTTCTGTGTCAGGCCCATTGGTTCAAGAAATTCCTTTAAATAATAACACCGGGATGTGTTGACGTCCTGTTTTTGGGGATCATCCGTTTTTCCTTTGTTATTTGTGATAATCAATTATTCCGACATCATCTTTGATTTCAATCCCCGGTTTTGATTCAAATGACTAAAATAAACTATATCAATAAAAAGCTTGATTCATCGCGGATGGTTGACTTGTAATGTGCAAGCAGCCTCTTATTACCCTATTAAATCCAGCTTACCCGGATCCTGCCGATTGTCCCAAAATACGAGTAATTCTATTTCCGGATCCTTAACTCTGTAGAACAGGCTAACCTGCTTGGTTCATACACATTTATGAGTGTCGCTTATAGGGGAATACTGATAAAGCGAAGGAAAATGACCGATAAGATTCAAGTTTGTTTCTACAGAATTGCAAAATTTTTCAACTTCTGGATGGCTCCACTCACCCTCCAGATAAGAGAGAATATTCAAATAAGAGATTCTGGCTTGAGGCGACCAGATGATTGGATTAAACATCTTAACCGATTACTTAAAAAAACGATCATATACTTCCCGGTTTTCTGAACCTGCTCTTTTGATGACCGTCGACCGCTTCAGCCCCAGGCGAAAACCCACAACCCCAATTCATAATTCAAAATTCATAATTCAAAATTTCCCTATACCCTTATTTCCTGCCCAGGCCTTTCCCACCTCGTACCTCCCAACTTTCTTAGTTTGCTACGCCGCCACCCCTTCAGCACTCAAATGCCGCACATCGGTTCGTCAGATTGTACATATTCCCGTTCCGGGAACCGAATAACGTGTTCAATCCATTCAACCTTGATTATCATGGGTCCAGCCCGCGAGACCGGGATGTGCGTTATGATAACACTACAGCGTTTTCACATGCTTGTATTTCAATATCATTTCATCAGCAGTCAACAGAGACAAATCATAGACAAGTGCCGTTGCTACAATAATATGGTCGGCTGGATCACGATGGAATCTTCCGGGTAATTTCGTAGAAGTGATAGCAATCTGAGGTGTTAGTTCAATCAGCTCAATATCAGGTAACCGGATGGCTGTTTCCACCCACTCCTCAATGGAACATGCAAGTTTTAACCGTTGATATTCGACTAACTTTGCAACTTCCCATCACGATATGACACTTATTGCCAACCCATCTTTCCTACGATCCGAAATAATTTGACTTTGCTGTGCACTAATCCGACTGCTCTCATCAGCCAGCCAAACCCAGATATGCGTATCCAGTAGAATCATTTAAGCGCATCCCAATCGCTTGCGCCAACTGGCTCCGTTGGATCAATGTACTCAAGTACCTTCCCTTGTAAAGAGATCAAGGGCGGATTCTTCGGTTTATCCCCTTGCTTAAGTATAATGATCTCTACTGGCTCGCCTTCCTGAAATGGCAAAGCACGAAGCTCCAGCGTCCCCTTGGAACCAACCTTCTTTTTAATTCGATAAGCTTTCATAATGATGAAGGTATATAATTTCTAACTGAAGTTACAGTTCCCTTCAGCCATATATAATAGTTATAACAAAAGCATGAATGAATGAATGATTATTGTGATCTTCGTGCAATCCTCCGCGGTGAATAGAAGCTGATAATGTTGAAGGTTACAGGTTGAAGGTTACAGATTGAAGGTTGAAGGTTGCAGGTTGCAGGTTGAACGTTACAGGTTCTCTTCACTCATTTTTATTGCTTTTCCTTATCTGGAGATCAATCCATTTTGCAGGGTCAGGTTCGTATTAGGTAATAATTTACAGAATTGGACGCGACACAATACTATGAAGAAATAGGTAAGGAGCGAACCCGTATCCTATTCTGATCAAAGACAACTATGCTGCCCTTTTCCAATGCTTCGCTCAGGTGTGGAAGATTTGCGACAATCAGACGGACTTGTTCTTTGGGGCGTCTTTCTATACCACGTCGAAACAAAACAACTGACGGTTTTGCATGTGGCCACAAAGCAAGAATAGTGCTAAAATCAGTATCACCAGATATGAGGATACGGTCTTCTTTCATCGCTTTTTCGAATACTACCCTATCCTTTGCAGCTTGTAGTCCAATATCCCTAACATGTAAAGCATCGAAGCCTGCTTCACATAACGCCTGTGCAATCATTGGTGAAAGGGCGTTATCAATCAGAAATTTCATTCTACCCTGCTACCCTAACCAGAGGTAACTCCCGCTCTCTGACTGCCTCTGCTGCATACCGCAGGGATTCTGTAATATCTTCCCGCTCGAGATCAGGATATGCTTCCAATATTTCGTCGGTATCCATTCCATCGGCAACCATATCGACGACAGTCGATACGGGAATCCGTAAACCACGCAGACATGGAACCCCACCCATCTGATTAGGATCAACTGTTATTCGTGTAAATCGCATCTCTTACCTCTCAATATTTCTATAAATCAACATTCATGAATGTTATCCGAATATCCTGAAATTAAGTAATCCAATTACAACTACGATTCAGGATACCGGAAGTTACTATAATCTCTTTGGAAAAAGCTGCGGCTTAATTCAAGGTTAATTATTATCTACATAACCCTTACATGATATAACATACATGTTCTGGTTATGTTGTACAAGACTGTTGCACGCGGTTGATTGTTTTCTTACAAATATCCTAATCTCCTGCGATCTCTCCCCGTGGTTGTGAGGAGAAATTGGGGAGTAAGGAAATATGGAAATAAGGGGTGGGTTTGTTATATGAAATTAGCGGGATGCCCCCTTATTTCATATACAGGGTGGGCCTTTGAAATAACCCGGACAGTTTCGCTACGCCGCTACCCCTTCAACACTCAAATGTCGCACATCGGTTCTCTGACTTGCATGCTCGAATGTAATGGCACAGACGTTTCCATGTGCATCAACATCGAGAACCGTTTTTTCATCCAAATCCCTTGACTCGGCAATCTCACTATCACGAAATTCGATATACAGTGTATCCGTGTCTTCGAAATATTTTATCTTCATGGCTTGAACCTTCTATCAAAAAAAGCGTTATGGACAGTTTCACCGTCAGGCAACAAAATTACCCGTAGGTATCTGTTTTCCATTTCACTAATTTTTGCCTGCCCATTGGTGAATGATTCCAGGAAGTTAAATCAGCTCATCGAAGAAAAAATAACGATAATCCGAAGTTACCCGGCATCAGGATTGACGACAAATAGAAAAGGAATAAGATATCATTTAATTGACCGCTGTTATAAACTGTTTTATAAAAAGAATCGCGAACAAATCATCATTTTACGTTTCTGGGACAGCCGCCGGGATCCAGATAGGTTGGCAGGTTTAAACTACCCAGACTAAACAACTCTTGTCAGTCTTTGAAATAGGGCAATGGTTAAAGTTACAGGTTAACCTCAATTCATCACCTACCCTTATATCATCTATTGCATACTCTAATCATTCTAATCCAACACGGTGAAAGAGCGTATCCACCTGACGTGTGTGGTGATTGACATCAAAAGCATCTTCTATCCCCTCTCCGGAAAGCCGACTGGTAATTCTCTTATCCGCTTCGACCAGTTCCCGAAACGGTTTCTGTTCGTGCCATGCACGCATTGCCAGCGGTTGTACGATATCGTAGGCTTCCTCACGCGATAGTCCCGTATCTATCAATTTCAGCAGGAGCCTTTGGGAGAAGATCACTCCATAGGTTTTTTGGATGTTGTTGCGCATGTTGTCTTCAAAGACCACCAAATTCTCTATGATATTGGCAAAACGATTCAGCATATAGTCCAATAAGATGGTTGCATCCGGCAGAATAATGCGTTCGGCTGAAGAATGAGAGATATCACGTTCGTGCCACAACGGTATATTTTCGTAAGCCGTTATCATATAACCGCGCAGCACCCGCGAACAACCACTGATATTCTCAGAACCTACCGGATTGCGTTTGTGCGGCATTGCCGAAGACCCTTTTTGCCCTTCATGGAATTTCTCTTCGACTTCCCGGGTCTCTGTCTTTTGCAGATGGCGCACCTCAACGGCCATTTTCTCAAGTGTTGAACCGATCAATGCCAGGGTTGCCATGTAATAGGCATGCCGGTCGCGCTGCAGTGTTTGTGTAGCAATAGGCGCAGGGCTCAATCCAAGTTTTTCACATACAAAAGCTTCAATCTCTGGCGGGATATTGGCGAATGTCCCGACAGCTCCCGACATTTTCCCGAACTCAACATCGGCCGCGGCCCTGCTGAACCGCTCCTGGTCCCGTTTCATTTCTGCATACCATAGCGCACATTTTAAGCCAAACGTCGTCGGTTCCGCATGCACACCGTGGGTACGCCCCATCATCACGGTATATTTATGTTTGCGGGCTTTTTCCCCAAGCACATCAACCATCCGTTGGATATCCTTGTGAAGAATGGCATTGGCCTGTTTTAAACGATATCCCCATGCCATATCTACCACATCGGTTGAGGTCAGGCCATAGTGGACCCACTTTTTCTCGTCATCGAGGCTTTCAGATACGGCCCGTGTAAAGGCCACTACGTCATGTCGCGTCACCTGTTCAATTTCGTGAATACGGTCGACGTCAAAACGGGCATTGGCATAGAGCTTTCTCACGTCTTCATCGGGTATCATGCCCAGTTTACTCCATGCCTCACAAGCAGCCAGTTCCACATCCAGCCAGGCCTGAAACTGGTTTTGTTCTGTCCAAATGTCCGCCATCTCCTTGCGTGAATACCGTTCTATCATGGGATTACGTGTTTTTAAATTAGGTACTGGTTTGTAAGCTTCTATCCCGGTTCCATTTAAACTGTTTGCAGTAAACATCCTGGGCACACTACAAATCAATAAGCCGGATGTGACAGATCAGAAATAGAGCCTTGAGATGATGCCGGTCAAAGGTAGGAATTTTCGTGCTTGAAATCTCAGTTGGAATGTCCGTTCATATTCACCGGACGGTCTTCCGAGAGTTCTTCCGGTGTTAACACACGAACCTTCACTTTCCGGACACGGTTATTTTCAATGGTATGTACGATAAGCTCCAGATCCTTAAAACGAACCATTTCCCCAGGTTCGGGTATATGCTCCGTCAAATGATAGACAAGCCCGCCCAATGTCTCGTACTCATCTTCCTCGGTTGTGAGTTCCTTGTTCAGGATCTCAGCCATATCATCAAGATCGATCTTAGCATCAAAAATGTAGGTATCGGCACGCAGACGGGTATAGAGTTGTTCCGCCTCGGTGTGCTCGTCGCTGATATCACCAATGATCTCCGAGAGAACATCGTCGAGCGTGATCAATCCCTCGGTTCCCCCGTATTCATCAACCACAATGGCCATGTGCGTTTTCTCGCGCTGAAACTCTTCCAGCAGGTCATCAAGCTTCTTGGATGTGGGGACAAAAATTGCTTTGCGCGAAATGGCCTTCCAGTTGATCATGGTATTTTTCATTTCCGTACCCAGGTATGGAAGCAGATCCTTGGCATAGATGATCCCTTTGATATTATCGAGATCATTTTCATAAAGCGGCAACCGAGAAAGGCTCTTATCACGTATCCGATCGACCACATCTCCAAGTGAATCTTGGGTTGAAACCGCGATGATATTTACGCGCGAAGTCATGATCTCGACCACCGTAGTATTACTAAACTCGATCACGTTCTCGATGATTTCACGTTCATCTTCCCTCAGAGACCCTTGCTTCTCTCCTACCTCAGCTATATGCTTAATATCATGAGAAGAAATTCTGCTCGCCGGTTTTGGCAGATATTTTTCCAGCCTGCCGGTACTGCTGGCTAAAATTCTTGATAACGGGGTTAATACGATGTAACAGAAATAGACAAAACCATTTAGCCTTCGAGCAGTACGTACCGGATTCTTAATAGCTATAATCTTAGGAGTAATTTCACTCAGAATCACAATCATGAATGTCAGTATCACAACTTCAACCAGGAACACGGCAATGACTGGTGCCCCCAGTCTGCCTGCCAATTCACCAGTAAGAACAGCAGCAAGCACAGACGTGACAATATTCGCAAAGGTATTACCGATCAGGATGGTCGTCAACAGGCGGCGCGGATGTTCCAGCATGGTATTCAACCGCTTCAATGACCGGCTTTTCTTGCCAAACACAGACTGATAATCATGATGTGCCAATGAAAAATAGGCAACTTCAGAACTCGAAAAGAGACCTGATAACAACAGCCCGATAACCATAATGGCTAATTTAATCAGTACCCCCAAAAGACTGACTGTGTGAACGGGTTCGACATCCTGAACAAACAAAATCTGCAAGTACAATATCAACAATGTGTTACCTGGAGACGACTTTTTTTAAGTGAATGGTATATTACGTTTAGTTTAATGAATTGATCAAATTTGGCTCTTGCCTTTTTAAAGAAAGATCAACATATCAGTCGTTGGAAATAAACCATTTCTTTTTCAGAACCAATAATTATTTTCCCGGGATAATTCATCTTTCTTAAGATAATAGAAAATATCGACTTCATTTTCATATCGCCTTCCTTTCAATCCCAAAAGATCAATATGTCTCTGAATATCGATAAGAGCAACCGCGTAACTGAAATTGGAATCTGACAGGTTCCCACTAACGACAATCGCTTTTCATGCCGTCTCTCTCTGCCGAATTTGAGATAAACGATATAATTTTCACTCTAGATCTCCCCCCTGGTAACTGGCTTGGTGTATTTCATCGATACGCCAAGCCCATTTAACATACCTGTTAATTTTGATGAAAAAATAGTCAAATAGCCAAAAGCAGTACCGAACGGGCACTACTCTTGGCTTTGCCCAGTGTTTTGCAACGATGGTTAGAACGGCAGATCGTCATCAAACATCTCATCGTCATTGTCTTTTGCGATATTGACCGGCCGGCTAGCGGCTCCTGCCGACGGTCTTTCCTGCGACATGCTCGTATCAACCGTTGTTTCCCCGCCCGTCCTGGCATCCAGAATTTTAATGGTTCGGGCTTTAATCTCGGTCATGTACCGCTTTTGTCCCTGTTGATCCTCCCAGCTGCGGGTTTGAATCGAACCTTCGATGTATACCTGGGTTCCTTTTTTGATATACTGTTGCGCGTATTCAGCCAAACGCCCCCAGGCGACCACGCGATGCCATTCCGTATTTTCCTGCCACTCACCATTGTTATCCTTATAACGCTCGTTCGTGGCCACGCGCAGCGTTGCTACTGCCGTATTATTTTGTGTATAACGTACTTCAGGATCAATTCCAAGATGGCCAATGATCATGACTTTATTTAATGAACTCATTTGCTGTCCTGTTTAAATTGCGATTAACTTATTTATAATGATACACTTGTCCTCATTACCTTACAGATATGAAACGAATCTAATGCCGGAAAGAAGGCCTCGCTCTTTTTTCCACCGCCGGAAGCATCCTGCCGTGACCCCGTGAACCTGACCTGGCAGACTGAAGTTTACTGATCAGGATCAACTGTTTGTTCAGAACTCTGTTGCGAAACGCCGATTAGTCCTGAGTGTACATCGATCGTGGTGATGCCTCGTTATAGTGTATAAAAAAAAATGGATTTTAATTTACGGATTTTTTCCGTGGAACTAACCATCTTACAGGCCTGTTTAGATCACCTTATCCAATCAATATGACGAGCTATGAACATATTTATTACAGGTACAAACCGCGGACTGGGTCTTGAGTTTGTAAAGCAATACCTCGGGGAAGGACATACAATACTTGCCACAAGCCGAAACCCAATCAAGGCAACCCATTTACAAAAGCTCAAAAACAATTATCCCGATCAGTTGCATCTGATTCCCCTGGATCTGGATAAGCCGGATGTTATCAAAAGAGCCGGTCAGACAGCAACGAACCTGGTATCCCATATCGATATACTCATCAATAACGCGGGGGCCGGAACGCGTCAAATCGATGCATCACAAAAAAAGGCACTCACTCAACTCGATTCGCTCGATTCCAGGGAACTCGTCCAAATGCTCAAGATAAATGCGATTGGTTCGCTTCTTATTGTAAAGGAGCTCCGTGGTCTGCTGGAAAAAGCTGATAGCACTAAAGTTATCAATATATCTTCGGGTATGGGATCCATCTCACAAAGGCAAAGCGGGAACACTTACGGCTATTCGGGCAGTAAAGCACTGTTAAACATGTATTCGCGACTGCTGAGTTTCGATCTGCAACCAATCGGTATCATTGTCGTTGCATTACACCCGGGATGGGTACAGACGGATATGGGTGGTCCCGCTGCAGAATACTCTATTCCAGAATCGGTGACCAATATGATTAATGTAATCGATGGATTCGGTAAAGCACAAACAGGTCGTTTTTTCAACCTGCTAGGACAGGAAATCCCCTGGTGAGTAAGACCGGACGCTCAACAAACAATACTGGATGGAGGCTTCTTCCTTCATCATGTAATAGGCAGATAATCATAATTCATAGTCGTTCTCTACTATTGAGTGACAATCGATAACCATTGAATGACAGCGAAGCTAAATGACTATTACTACTGTTCACGACCACTATTCTCATTCTCCCGACGAATCTGGCGTAATTGTCCCATTCCCGATCTGATGATAAAGAAAAGGATGGTGCCAAACAGTAAGGCAAACGCCAATATCGTGCCACCCACGGAAAATGTTGCAGATGGAAAAGGACGAAAGTTATCGAGAAAAACAGGATGATAATTGCCGAGATTGATGCTCCACGGATCAATCTTTGAGACTTCTTCGGTAAGCTGGCCGGCATCTGAGCTTATACTCTGCAGATTGGATTTTTCATCCGGGCTGTACATACTAACATGACCATAACGAATAACAACATTATAGGGTACAGCTTCATCAGTCATTTTGAAATCATACACATACTTGCTGCCGGTAGTTTGGAAACCATGCAACGGATAGATACCCTGCATAGGTACATTACCTATGAGCTTGCTCAGAATATAGACCCGGAAATCCGTATTGGAATTCCAGCTGTTCAGGGTACTTAACATGTAGCCGAACCCATGGCTGTGTTCAATGTTATGCCCGTTGATCATTTGGGCATCATGGGTATTGACCAGGGAACGCACATCCAACTCTGCTGTGCCCGGCGGAAGTACCAAACTGCTGATATACCAATTTTTGATGCCTTTGCACCCATCATCGACAACAAGGCTATCTGCCAATTTCCCTTCTTCAAATGAAACAGTTTTACCATTCAGTGTGGCAGACAAATATGAAAAGGAAGAAAACTTGACGGAATCGATCAGGCTGGTTGTAAAATAGCCGGTTCTTGGCAGTCCGCATGATATGACGATATCTTTTCCAGAATCATTCGATAGGGTGTATCTGTCGTTAACGATAGCATAATCATCATAAAGAGCAATGACACTCGATCCTCTAACCAGCCTTGGAAGATCGTTCGAATGATCTGCAGGATGAAGTAATGCAAGTCCACGCCCCATACCAACATTCCGGAACGCATCAATATGTTCATTCTGTGCCCGCACTTGTGAGCAGGTCAACAGTTCAGCCACTGCCAGAAATACAAACGCAGCAACAGTAGTAATTCTCTTTTTACACATGTTTATTGGATATACCTGTCTTTTGATGGGGGAATTTACGGATGTATTTTCTAACCCACCCTATCCAATATGACATCGGAATTATTTAATCCGCCAACCCATCAGATTTACGATTCCATCCTTATCCGGCGGAATCATTTCACTAGATTGTTTTTTATTCCATTGGCTAAAGAAGAAATCGATCGCCGGCTCCATCCATGATCGGTTTTCATCCGACCATTCGTCTGCTAACAGCCCGATAACATAGATCCGGATTAATTCAGAGAAGAAGGATTTTGCAAAGGTCTCCCGACGCGTCTGATCTTCATCGCTCAGATTTTGCTTGTCCTCCATAAGCCTGTTCAGCGACTTTTGCAGATTGTCTGTATCATGTCCCCGAATCTTGGCAATTAACCTTTCTGTATCCTCGAGAAGATAGATCAAACCATTGCTTTTCCGTGCTGCTCGTAACATATCGAGAACAATCACATTCCCGGATCCCTCCCAGATCGGTAAGACCAGCAGATCACGATATACACGCGGCATGACCACGTCTTCGATGTAACCGAGCCCACCCATCAATTCCATGGACTGGCGGCCGATATATATTCCCATTTCTGCCGACCACCACTTCGACATCGGGATAAGAATGCGGCAGAGATTGCGCTCCCGTTCATCGCCGGCATCCGCTTTATCCAGAGCACGAATGGTACGCCAGACAAGCAGAAAAACAGCAATGTACGTACTTCCCAATTCCCAAAGATCCTGCCTGATCAGGGCGTGCTCCAGGGCATTTTTTCCAAATGAATTCCGATAGGAAAGAAATTCGAATGCTTCGATAAGGGCACGTCTGGCACCGGCGACTGCTGCCACCGAATTATAAAGACGGCTCATGTTGATCATCTCGGTCATATAATAGAATCCGCGTCCCTCTTCACCGATAAGCTTTCCATATGTACCTTCCAGGCGGATTTCAGCCGTTGCCATCGAACGAACTCCAAGCTTGTCTTTCAGCCTGATAACATGCATAGGATTAAGGGATCCGTCCGAAAGCTTCCTTTCGACCAGGAACATAGATAATCCATGGGTGCCTTCGTCCAGGTCACCGGTTCGGGCGAGTACCAGCATCACATCGGCATTGGCATTACTACAAAACCACTTTTCCCCAAATAGCCGATACCAGTTATCATGATCGTGTTTGGCATAAGTCCGGTTGGCACCAACGTCCGACCCTCCGGTTTTCTCGGTAATGAACATCGCACCGGTCTTCAGCCCCTCACCCGACCGGGACGATAACATGGGAATGAGACGCTCTTTGTCGTCTTTTTCACCAAAACGATCCAGCACACGTGAAGCCCCATCGGTCATGCAAAGCGGACAGTACAACCCCTCCTCTGCCATAGCAAAAAGTTGACCAGCCGCAAAACCAAGCATATGAGTCTCGCCGGCAAACTGCTTTCTCAGATGCGGCTCCCATTTTACGTGGAACATCTCCGATCGGGCCGCGATATTCATCATTTCCCAATAAGACGGATGAAATCGTATTTCCTGGATATCCTCACCATACGGTGTTCGATCAATCAATTCCGGAGGGTTTTTATCTGCCTGCATTGAAAGCTCGTGTAGCCTTCCGGCACCTGAGGCTCCCAAGCTATCGAGTTTTCCCTGGATATAGTCCCATGCATCGGAGCTCAGATATCTGGACAGGTATTTCCGAAGGATGAGATCACTCCCGAAGAAATTTAAACTCTTTTGGGCGTCATGGGAAAGCACACTTTCCACTGGTTGTTCTGTTGCATACGTATTTCGTGCCATAGCAATATATTATAATGAGACAGAAATAATTAAAATTGTGTTTCTTTGCTCCTTTTCCTCCCTTTCTATTCAACACAACCTCTTTACTGATAAATCTGTTCGGGGCAAAAAAGTTCACTATTTCCGATTGAAATTCTTATCAGACAAACCCATACGACTCCGTCATTCTCCCATGCAGATTCCTTCGGTGCGCAGGCGAATCCAACCCCTCTCATATGCTGTAGAGGCACTATTTTAAATTTTTACCCGAGCCAATCCGTATCGGTTATGTTGCCCGTACTTCTTGTCTTGAACTCACGTTAATAACCGGCCTGGGCTATGCCCCTCAAACGTGTACCTAGCATAAACCCGAAAGGTTCTGGCCTTATTCGTCAGGAAATCAAATTTTAATTTGTATACCATAGGGGGGTATAGTATATTTACGGTGTAAAAAGAAATTCATTGACTATCAGATTCCATCGTTATGATGACTAAAGAACAAAAAGAACGAGCTGTTACCCGGCTGAAGCGAATTGAGGGACAAATACGCGGTATCCAAAAGATGATTGAGGAAGACCGGTACTGTATTGATATTCTCTCACAGACGGCAGCTATCGTGTCGGCACTGCGAGGTGTGGAAGATATGGTGATGCAACAACACCTGAATACGTGCGTAACCGACGCCATGCGCAGCGACGATTCAGACCTTAGACGTGAAAAAATAGATGAAGT
>DATFNI010000351.1:0-4409 GCA_035266485.1 Balneolales bacterium | reverse complement strand
GTATTTTTTCTGATCGTCTGAAGAAGAATGAGGCAGCAAGCGGATCGTATGTGAATGTACCAGAGAGGGGCCATCGCCGCTGCGTGCACGTTTCACGGCTTTCTCGAAAGCGGCATATGAGTTGAAGAAATCTGTTCCGTCAACTTCAAAGATCTCCAGGTTCTCAAATCCAACGGCAGTTTTTGAGATGCTTCCGTTACTGGTCTGGTCTTTAACAGGCACGCTGATAGCATATCCATTGTCCTGGACCACTATGATTGCCGGTGCTTTTGATCGTCCGACCCAATTTAAAAGTTCAAAGAATGACCCTTCGGAAGTTGCCCCGTCGCCACATGAGATATAAACCGCCTCATCGGTACCTTTCATCGATGAGCCCTGCGCCACTCCCAGTCCCGGCAGAAGATGTGCGCCAATAGCACTCGACACCGATACGATCTTCTTTTCTCGACTGTTAAAATGCGATGGCATTTGCTTGCCCCGGGAAGTATCTGTTATCCGGCTCAGGTGAGCCGATAGCAGTTGGCGGGAGGTTAACCCCATTCCGAGAGTATAGGCCATATCCCTGTAATAAGGCAGGCTCCAATCCTTTCCGGATATCAAGTTTCGTGCTGCGGCAAGCTGCACCGCTTCATGACCCGAACTACCAATATGAAAGAAGCCTTTACCCTGTTTCAACAGATTCAACATCTTGTCATCCAGGCGACGGGAAAGCACCATCGTTCTGAATGTCTCAAGAAGCTCTTCTTTCTTAAATTTTTTTATGGATGTGGATCGAACTTTAAACTTGGAATCCGAAGGAACCAGGGATTCAAGTTTTTCTACAGTTACTACACTCATGGATCTTCCGTCTAAAACACAATATCGTTATATGAGATTAATTCATAATACGGGTTACCAACGAAAAATTACAACAAGGAGACGGATTAAATCGTGCTTGTACAGATAAAAAAGCGCTTTTTAGCTTAGCTCCTGTTTATACATTCGATAACGTTTTTCAACCGTACCCCCGATCCGTTCGGCAACCCGGATCATATCAACGTTACTCTCAAGAACCCAGCTTAATTCTGATTTCCTGAAGTTACGTGACAGACCGTTCTGTATCGCCTCTTTATGCAATAGTGCATCTATGCCTTTACCCTGGTATTCGGGGATGACACCCATGAGTGCCGTTCGTATCTGATTGATTTTGCGACCGTAGTAGAGTAGTTTCAAAATTCCAAAAGGCAGCAAGGTACCATCAGTGTGTTTCAGTGCCTGGTTGAAATCAGGCAGGGCAATTGAAAACGCCACCGGTTGACCATCCACTTCTGCGACGTGCGCAAAATCGGTGTCTACAATGGTCTTAAGATCTTTGGCGAGATGTTCGAATTCTTCTTTGGTCATAGGCGAAAAACCCCAGTTTTTTGCCCATGCCTGATTGAAGATGGTCCGGACCGTCTCAACTTCTTCGTTAAAATTTTTCAGATTTACTTTGCGAATAACCAGAGAGGGCAATCGTCTTCTCACTATTGTTTCTGCCCTTTCAATCCGATCGAGACTAACAGTCTCATCGGTAACACGAAATGCCAGCAGGTCCATTGCTTTGGCAAAGCCGGCATTCATTATAAGCTCATCATAATAATCTTTGTTGTAAGGCATCATGATGCCGGGATCAAATTCGAAACCCTCGACAAGGATGCCTACCGTATCCATCATGCCCGGATTCGTAGGGCCCATAACCGTGGATCGCCCACGATCCCTGAGCCAGTCGGCCGCTACCTTGAACAGGAGGTTTGCAACAGACTGATCATTAACACATTCAAAAAAACCAAAAAAGCCGAAATTACCTTCGTTGTAATCGTTGAACTTTCGATCGTCGATAGCGGCTATCCGGCCTACTGTCTTTCCATTTTTCTCAGCCAAAAACAGTGCCCGGTCGGCTGTGTTAAAAAATGGATTCTTTTTCTTATCAACGAGCTTTTTCTGGTCCAGCTTCAAGGGCGGGATCCAGTGCTCGTCGTTTTGATAATGCTGGTAAGGAAATTCTATAAATGATTTGAGGTCATGTCTGTCTGAGACGATTTTTACACCATTCATATCGGGTTTTGTTTTCAAGACGCCTGTTGTTCCATTAGTGAGTGTCCGTTTTTATCGATTATGCCGTTTTTAATACCCACTTTGCGGAATGCTTCAAGAATACGATCGAGATGTTCGTCGGTGTGTGTTGCCATGTAACTGGTTCTGACCAGCGATTGCCCTTTCGGAACAGCAGGTGGAACCACCGCATTGACATACACGCCTGCCTCAAACAGATCACGCCAGAAACGGAAACACTGCATAATTTCGCCAATCACAACAGGTATAATCGGTGTCTGACTTGACCACACGTTAAAGCCGAGCTCTCGTAATCCACTCCGCATATAGTTGGATATTTCTTCCAATCGTTTAAGCCTCCATGGTTCCAGCTGTAATATTTCGAGAGATTTGAGGACTGTGGCTACATTGGCTGGCGGCATTGAAGCGCTAAAAATGTGAGCCGGCGAAAAATGTCGTACATACTCAATCACCGGTTTGTCACCAACCAGAAAGCCTCCCAAAGAGGCGAATGATTTAGAAAACGTTCCACTGACCAGATCCACCTTATCGAGCAACCCGAATGACGAGGCGGATCCGCGACCACCTTCGCCTATCACCCCAATAGCATGGGCATCATCGAGGTAGAGGCGTGCTCCATATTCGTTAGCCAGTTTTATAAGATCAGGAACATTTGCCAGCCTTCCGGACATCGAAAAAACACCGTCCGAAACGATCAGCCTCCCCATCTCAGAATCTTCCTTTTCCAGGAGCTTACGCAGCTGGTTCATATCATTATGCTGATATCGAACCGTCTTGGCATTGGAGCAGAGTGTTCCTACAACAATACAGGCGTGATTATCTTTATCTGAAAAAATAATATCGTTGCGACCGGCAATAGTCTGAATAGAACCTTCATTGGTCTGATAACCGGTACTGAAAAGCACACAGGCCTCTTTCCTCATGAACCTGGCCAGCTTCTCTTCCAGTTCGAGATGCAAATCCAGGGTTCCATTCAGGTATCTGGAGCCGGTACAGCCGGTGCCGTACTCGGCCACAGCTTTTTGCGCAGCCTCAACTACACGGGGATCATTGGTAAGGCCCAGATAATTATTGGACCCGGCCATAATTACTTCTTTTCCTTCGATCTTTACGACACTACCTTCGCTGGCAGTGATAGGCTTAAAATAGGGATATAGACCGGCTGCTTTTACTTCTTCAGCACGGGTGAATTCATACGCTTTAGCAAAAAGATCGTTTTTCCGTATCTCAGTTTTCGAATTCGACATTCGCGGATAACCCTTCGCTTATCTAATTAAAATTCAGTCTTTAATATATGTAGTATAAATTTTCAATCAAATCGACTTCATAGAGCGTGTCTCGAGCGTCCTTCCATGCTCGACTATACGATTCAGATAATCGACATATTGTTGTATCACCGATTTCCAGTTAAATTTTGCTTCAACATATGCACGCGCACGTTCACCTAAGTCATGGCTGTCTGACATGAGCATATTATCAATTTTTTCCGCAAAAAGTTCAGGTTTTTCCGGCGGTACACGATAGCCATTCTCACCATTGCACACCACATCCCTGATGCCCTCGAGATCGGAGGCAACAGTTGCTGTACCGGCCAGGTTGGCTTCCAGTAATACAATTCCAAATCCTTCCATATCACCGGGGACTGGAATATTTGGCATAACAAAAATATCAGATGCAGCGTATGCTGCTCTCAAAACGCCATCCGGCTGTCTGCCCAGCAGATGGATGTATGTTGAAGATTCAGACTTATTTACGGCTTCAACAACTTTTGGCCGCTCTGGCCCGTCACCAATGACAATATAATGGAAACTATGTTTAATCTTTGGCAGAACTTCGCGAATAAACCACTCGTGTCCTTTACGGCGTACCATACGGCCAACAGTCAGTAAGATAGGCAAATTACTGAAATTCAGATCAACTAAGTTTTCCAGTCTCTTGCGAGCATCATTTTTTTCAATAACTTCACCTTTCCCATTTTCAATAAATCCATTGGGAATGACAGTCCCCTTGCCCGGATCCATCCCACGGTCAATGCAAACCTGCCGGGTGGCACCTGAGACGGAGACGACGCCATCCAGTGAGTCAAAAATACGGGGTACCAACGCCTGATAGGCGGCAACAGGCATGGTGACATCCTGGCCATGATTGACGGTGACCAGAGGAACATCGACCATTTTTTTTAGTAAAATGGACAAGCTGGCGGTGACCATCGATGAGAAAAGCACGACATCCGGCCTCCATGAACGGATAATAGCCGGCAACTCCCCCAAAAGACGGAACAGAAACCATGTGGTATTAATGCCTGCGTGTTTCCA
>DATFNI010000350.1:0-15754 GCA_035266485.1 Balneolales bacterium | reverse complement strand
GAATTCATCGGGATTTTCATAGAAGCGCCTCGTAATCTTTTCATATTCAGGATCCACCTTCAAAGCGAGGTCTGTGGTGAGCATGATAGGAGCGTTTTTCTTATCCGGTATGTGGGCATCGGGCACCGTACCATCCCCGGCCCCATTCTTGGGAGTCCATTGGTGTTTCCCGGCCGGACTCTTGGTTAGCTCCCATTCATAGTTAAAAAGATTTTCGAAGAAACCCATGTCCCATTCAGTGGGTTTATTGGTCCACGCGCCCTCGAGGCCACTGGTGAATGTATCAGCACCTTTACCTGTGCCGGAATCATTCGCCCATCCCAGGCCCTGCTGTTCTATAGGAGCAGCTTCCGGCTCGGGACCGACGTGGTCTTCCGTGACCGCACCATGAACTTTCCCGAATGTGTGTCCGCCAGCAATGAGAGCAACGGTTTCATAATCATTCATTGCCATGCGCTTGAACGACTGGCGAATGAACTTAGCGGCCTTCGCCGGATTCGGTTCTCCGTTTGGCCCTTCCGGATTCACATAGATCAGACCCATGTGGTCCGCAGCAAGCCGTCCTTCGAGATTTCCCTCGTCGTCGTGGCGCTCATTAGCCAGCCATTCATATTCGGGGCCCCAGTTGATATCTTTCTCAGGTTCCCAGATGTCTTCGCGTCCAGCTCCAAAACCAAACGTTTTAAATCCCATCGACTCCATGGCACAGTTACCTGCCAGGATCATCAGATCCGCCCAAGAAATTTTATTACCGTACTTTTGCTTGATCGGCCAGAGCAAACGGCGTGCCTTATCCAAGCTTACATTATCGGGCCAGCTGTTCACAGGTGCAAAACGCTGGTTACCGGTACCTGCTCCGCCCCTGCCGTCAGCAACCCGGTACGTTCCGGCATCATGCCAGGCCATTCGAATAAAGAGCGGACCGTAGTGACCCCAGTCGGCCGGCCACCAGTCCTGGGATTCGGTCATCAGATTATAGAGATCTTTCTTTACAGCTTTCAGGTCCAGTTTTTTAAACTCTTCGGCATAGTTGTAATCTTCACCCAACGGATTCGACAATGAAGAATGTTGCCGAAGAATATCCAAATTCAGCTTATTTGGCCACCAATCTCGAATATTGGTACCTCCACCAGCCATTTCTTTTTGCGATCCATCATGATAAGGGCACTTGCTTTCACTGCTCATATTATTACTATCGTTATTGTTTGACGAGTTTTAATTTTGTGTGTTGTCAATGCAACATCTTAAATTTTGATTTTCTGTTTACCCGGTTCAAGTAACCAAATCTTTTATTGAAAAAAAATTGATCTCTGATTGATATTTTATATTGATAAAATAGATTTTATCAATAGCATTGACTTGAAAAGTGTAATTTTCTAGAACACATGAGTCTCTGTAATCATTCACCCATAATTTTTCCTCCCATCGGCTAATTCACATTCACAGATATGGACCCGGTCTTATCATATTTAATAACAGGAGGCTTTGCAAAACCTTTATTTTACCTCACCAAACCTCTCCAGATTTACAGGAGAGGTTTATGAGGTTCGTTTTGCAAAGCCTTCTGGAAACCAGATAAATAAAAAATGTGTTTATTTAGTCAAGAAACAACGTCATTAACAAACAGATAACTAATCACAGAAACGTTTCTTTCCGAATGCCTTCTAAAAATGGAGGGATATATTATGAAACAATGGTATGAGGTATTATTTGAGAATTATGCATTGAAATATGAAGATGAGGTTTATACAAAAGGAACGTTGGGTGAATGTGACTTCATCGAAAGTGAAATCAATCATAACACGCAGTTCAATATCTTAGATATAGGATGTGGGACCGGGCGACACTCAATAGAATTAGCGAAACGCGGCTATAATGTAACGGGTATTGACTTATCCGAATCCTTGATAAACAGGGCAAAGGAATTAGCAACTGAGCAAGGATTGAATATCAACTTCCAGGTTAGGGATGCCAGATCATTGACTTTTCTTAATGAATTTGATCTGGCCATCATGCTTTGTGAAGGAGGATTTTCCCTGATGGAAACGGACGAAATGAATTATCAGATACTTCAAAATGCATCTAAAGCCTTAAAAGATGATGGTAAGCTTATTTTTACGACACTCAATGCCCTGTTTCCTCTATTTCATTCCGTCAAAGATTTTATCACAAGTCATGATGAAGATGGAAATGTTAAATATGATAACAAATCATTCGATCTGATGACATTTCGCAACTACAGTACTATCTATTTCGAGGATGATTCGGGTAATCAGAAAGCACTGGAATGCAACGAACGATATTATGTCCCTTCAGAAATTACCTGGCTGCTAAAATCCCTTAATTATAAAACTATTGATATTTACGGAGCTAAGCTGGGTGCATTTAGCCGTGGCGACAAATTAACCACAGAAGATTTTGAAATGCTGGTTGTAGCATCCAAATAAGACGATAAAATGCATATTGATAATCGACTCAGTCTGATTAGCCGGTAACTTTCTTAAAGGAGGCTTTGCAAAACCTTTGTTTTACCTCACCAAACCTTTCCAGATTTACAGGAGAGACTTATGAGGTTGGTTTTGCAAAGCCCCCTTTAACTCATTTCATCAGACGATATGTAGTATTTCGGAGCGAGCCCATTGCATCTTATAAAATTTTGCCCTATTACTAATCATCAGGTTGTCAGGAATCGCCATATTTTAATTAAGATGCTGCTAAATTACCTTAAGATTTCCATACGCCATTTTTATAAAAACAAACTCTTCTCCCTGATCAACATTACGGGGTTATCGCTGGGACTCGCGAGCTTTCTGTTTCTATTTTTAATCATTTTCTACCAGTTCAGCTTTGACCGGTTCAATAAAAAGGCCTCCCGCATTTACCGGATGACGACAGAAACAAAAATAGCCGGGAACAGTTCGAAGACAGCCTATACTCCGGCCCTGCTTTCGAGTGCTTTGAAAAAAGATTTCCCGGAAATATCCAAAGCAACCCGTTTAAGCCGGGTTCAATCTGCTGAAGTTGTCGTGCATAATGAAACCTTTTATGCACACAATTTTTACTGGGCCGACCCCGATCTCTTTCACATTTTTACCTTCAAGATTCTAAGGGGAAACAGATCAGACCTACTCTCCCACCCAAATTCAATCGTGATAAGTCAAAAGGCGGCCTGGCGATATTTTAGTAAAAATGAAAACCCGGTAGATCGCCGAATCAAGATGGGAGGCAAAGAATTTATAGTCAGCGGGGTATTCAGGGATCTGCCGTCTAACTCGCATTTTCATCCCCGGTTTATTGCCAGTTATCAAGCGTTGACCGGGAGAACAATCACTCATTATTCCCAATCTGACAAGGTAATCAACCTCAACTGATTAATTTCGATAGACACATAAGCTAATTCGCGATATTCAGAAGGATTATCACGTCTAAAAAACTTATCATCCACATAAGCTAAAAATATAATTTCAAGCTAACTCATTGTCCCAATATGTATAAAGGTCAAGTCATTGATAGCAGAAATAAAGGGAAAGTTATGAAAACCCAAACGACATACCGGATAGCAAACAAGATGTCTTTTAGAAAAATACTTTTCCTCCTCCCTTTCCTGGCGATGGTTGCTTGTTCCAATGGCAGGATGCATACATACCCGGGCAACGATAGTCACATGCAGATTATGGGGCGACACATGGTCGACAAGGATAGCTCGGTCAAATTTGCTGCTTCCGGGGTCACTTTCTATATGAAATTCCGCGGTACACAACTGTCTGTCGATTTGGACGATGAATTTCGTGATTCCACAAGCTACAACTGGTTTGATGTGATTATCGATGGCAATCAAGTCCACGAGTTTCGTACGAAGATGGGTCAGACCCGTTACGTGCTTGCCGACAGTCTGCAACCCGGAGAACACACCTTGATACTCTGCAAAGCCACCGAGGGTCAAAATGGTCACAATAAGCTGGTCGACGTACGTACTCAACAACTTTTACAAGCCGCTCCCTTGCCTGACCGCAAGATTGAATATATAGGCGACTCCATCACCTGTGGCTTTGGCGACGATACTTTGCTATTCGCATGCAGCAAAGGTCAATGGTTCGATCATACCAACGCCTGGTATGCGTATGGTCCACGCCTTTCCCGCCTTCTTCACACCCAGTGGATGCTCAGTTCGGTATCCGGCATGGGTATGTATCGCAACTGGAATAGTCCCGGGCCCGTAATGCCTGACGTTTACAACGGCGTTTATATGGAATACACCAAAAATCCCATTCCCTGGAACTTCAGCAAATATACACCGGACCTGGTGATCATTGCCTTGGGTACCAACGACTTCTCTAAGGGAGATGGGAAAGAACCTCGCCCTAAACTTGACGGTGATGCTTTTGTAAAAGCCTATACCAACTTTGTGGCTACCGTTCGTCAAAAATATCCAAATACTAAGTTTCTTTTGGCCGATAGCCCGATGTTTGGTCCCGACCAGAAGGAAGCACTGAGCGGTTACTTGCATCGTGTTATCGAAAATCGCGAAGCAGCCGGGGACAGTGCTATTACCTATTTTAGTTGGAAAGAGACCTATAATTCCGGGTGCGATGGACATCCGGATATGAAACAGCAAGGCGAGATGGCAGCACTGCTGGCAAAGAAGGTACGTGAGTATATGAATTGGTAGCGGATATGATTTTCACCTCTTGGTACGATGTGTCAGGAGGTGAAAATCGTTCATCGAAAGGCAAATCATCTACAACTCTTCATTAAACCCGCATGTTTCGAACTCCCACATGCTATTGATAATGTCTATCATTTTCTCCGCTGCTTCTTGAATCCTGAGCGACATTCCCTCACCGTAATCCACGTTTTGTGGTTGTATTCCCAGAATCTGTACAGGCATATCAAAAAACCGGGATAACGTTTTGAAAGAGATGTTATGCGTATTCGAGGTATAATCTAAAAGATCATCAAGCAGAATGAGGAAAGCTTCTCCGGGCGGCTTATTGAAATCCACACAATCGATCACCACAAGGATATCCGGGTTTATCTGTTGAATCTTACCGATGTAATTTTCGATACTCTGGCCGACGACCAATGACTGAATATGTCCGTTTTGTTTAATTCGCTCACAGATATATACGCCCACCGCATCATCCTGCCGTAACACATTTCCGACACCTGCGAACAGGATTTTTTTGTGAGTATTTAGCAGTTGGTCGAGTCTATCAAGCATATTATTAATTATTAGGCCTCCTCAAGTCATTCCAATTGTAATGGAGTGAAACCGAGGAATCTAAATGGTTATCAGTGCGACATATATTGGTTTCACATTCAACATTCACGAGCATGATGGATTTCTCGACCCCTCCCTCGAGGGAGGACTAAGGTGGGTGTTACGGTGCATCTCATATTTGATGTGCGGATTCTCTGTGAAACGCTGGCTGACACCCCCTATAAGTCCCCTCAAGGGGACAACCATATGTCGCAAGTCTGTGCCTTTTGACTAGCTTGGTTACTATATCAACCTCACGTCCATTCATTCAAAAAGCAACTTCACCTGGACTTCCCTCAGGCAATTCGGGCATAAGACATTGAACATATCCTTTCGTTTTAATTCATCGCGTACTTTTACGGCCGTATCGTCAGGGTGGGATAATTGCAGCTTTTCATTTAATACATTCAGGTTCAGAATGGAAGAATAGGCGTGGGCACCGAGCTTATTGTATAAAAATTGCATGTGTTCTTTGGTAGTGATGACTTCTCCGCAGTTTTGGCAAATCAATAGCTCCCGCTCCTGGTATTCTACCAGTTCCTCCCTGTCAAACGTGGCAAGATCAAAAATTTCGTCTGAGAGTTTAACGCCGTTACCTGTGATGCAGTGTTCCTCGCACTGGCCGCAGAATATGCATTTACCATAGTCCCGGATGATCGTGCGAACGCCTTTTTCTTTATCATCATGAAACGTGATAGCATGCGGCGGACAGACATTGGCGCATGTTTCACATCCTACGCAATACTCTTCATCGACTACCGGTTTGCCTCTATACCCTTTTTCTGGCACATGCGGACTTTTGGGGAAATCGGTCGTGTAGGCTTTCGTAAATAACGAGGTAACCGCTTCTTTGACTTCCCGTAGCTTAGGATACTTCATAGAGTTCCTCCTCTCTTCCCTCTTTTTCGTTGCCGCTTTGTGCAACACCGTCTCTTACAGCCTTGTAATGATCCACAACGGTTCTTTTATCCATTTTCACACCAGACAGATAGGCACCCCGTACCAATGCATGTGCCGCAACCGTAGCGGAAAAGAACAACAGTGGAATGGAAATTAAGGCTTTCACTCCAATATCATTAAATCCATACATCACCAGTAATCCCAGCAAAATACTGCAAGTGCCGAGGGTGACACACTTGGTAGCCGATTGTAGCCGGTTGTAAACATCAGGTAATCTGATGAGTCCAATACAACCCAATAGGTTGAACAAAACGCCGGTGCTTAATAGAACTACAGCGATAATACTATTCATTTAACTTTCTCCCTTCCAGATATTTTGCCAGTGTGAGTGTTCCCACGAAACTCAGAATGATCCAGGCAATGCCGATATCGATGATAAACATCCGGTCTGTAATGATGGCAAGTATCCCACAGATGCCCACGACCAGAATGCCGAAAATGTCGATGCCCACCATCCGGTCCGCTATGGTCGGTCCCCTTACAATCCGGAACAAGCAGAAGAAACAGAGTCCGATCTGGATATACAACAATATGGTAAGTGCGTTTTCCATAAGCAGGCATGATTATTATTCAAAGATCCTTGATATATATTTTTCGAATCTTCCTGATATTTGCTCGGCATATTTCGCCGGATCAGTTGACCTGACATAGATCCAGTGCACATAGATATAGTCATCAATGATGTCGACGGTAATGGTACCCGGGGTCATCGTGATGGAGTTAGCCAACGTGGTCCTTCCCAAATCAGTCTTCAGGCTTGTTTTAACCTTGACGATGCCCGGCCTGATGGGGAGATCCGGGTGAAGTACACGGTAGGCTACATCAAGGTTCGCCTTCAGGCATTCCCAGGAAAAAACGAGCACATAAACCACAAACCAGCCATATCTCTTCGGATCAAGCAACCTGGAGGTTGGTTTAACGAAATATCTGCCGAGTATCACGACACTTATAATTGCCACGATAGCCCCGACAACTAGGTTGGGCGTGGATAGATCGTCGGTAAACAACAACCAGAAGCCGAATAATATCAGGATGTGGAACAGGTATCTCATCATTTTATGGTTACTGGTTGATTTGAAACTTCCATCAATACTTTCACCGCCGGTGTTATAATCGCATCCCGTACGCCGGGAAAGATCAGCGCGCTTAAGGCAATACATCCTATAGCAAGACAAACCATTGAAAAGGTCATTGCGAAAGGCACTTCTTTGATCTTCTCAATGCCCGCCATCGGCTTTGCTGCAAACAAACCTTTCTGCAGTCTCAGGAAATATGCCAGGGTCACAATACTCATTCCTGCTGCCAGAAAGGCAATCACAAAGTAGTGTGCTTTAATGGCAGCGATAATAATTACAAGCTTGCTGAAGAAGCCGCTAAACGGCGGCAGCCCGGATATAGCCATCGACCCGCTAAATGACGTCGCTGAAGTGATCGGCATTTTGCCGGCTAAGCCACCCAGTTTTTTAAGATCACGTATACCGGTGGCATACTCTACGGAACCTGCCGTCATGAACAGCAATCCCTTAGCGACGGCATGGTTGACCAGGTGAAACAGGCCCCCGAATATGGCAAGGGCGGCTATTTCCCTGCTGCCGTTATTAGCCATCACCAGCATCCCGATCCCGAGGCCAATGATGATGTACCCCACCTGGCTGATACTGGAATATGCCAGCAGCCGTTTATAATCCCACTGTCCGATCGCCAATACCCCGCCTGTCAACATCGACAGGACTCCCAAAACGGTTATGGTGAGCGCAATCTCATACGAAATGCTGAACATCGTAAAGAACAGCCGGATCAGGACATAAATACCGATGGCTTTGATCAGGACTCCGGATAACATGGAGGAAATGGGTGAGGGAGCCGAAGAGTGGGCATCGGGCAGCCAGGCATGGAACGGCACCAGGGCCGACTTCATTCCAAACCCGGCAATGAACAACAACTGGATAAAAATAACGATCCGGTACCCGGCATAGTCCTTAAGAATACGGGAGGCGTCAGCCATGTTGAGCGTACTCGTCGTCCAGTAGACCAAGCCGATGCCCAGAAGGATAAAGAGTGAAGCCATCCCGCCCAAAACCTGGTATTTGAATGATGCCTCCAGTTCTTCCTTCTCGACGCCAAAGGCCACAAGCGCATAGGATGCGATAGCGGCGATTTCCATAAACACATACAGGTTGAACAAATCACCGGTCAAGACTACACCGTTCATTCCGGCTGCCATCAGGCATAGCAAAGCATAAAAATTGTTCTTCGCGGTATATTTTTTGAGATAAGAGAATGAATAGACAACCGCAAAAAAAGTGACCAGGTTAATCATCACAAGGATTATACCGCTAAACCCGTCAAGAACGAGGTATATGGCGATAGGGATCCCATTTGCAGCTTGCCAGCCGCCAACGGCGTACCGGATGGTTTCTGTATGAAATACCGAAATATACACTACACTTAATGCAGTAAGACCGGCAAAGACGAGTGCTGAGATCGTCTTTGCAAAGAACTGCACAAATCTCCCGATTAGTGGGATCAGGAACGCTGCTCCCAGGGGTAGAATAACGTATAGTGCTATCAGGGATTCCACTTTTTATCCTTTAAGCTGATTGATTTTGCGTACGTCAATCGTTCCGTATTTCCGGTAAATTCGTATGGCTATAGCCAATAGCATGGCATTGGTCGCGAGTCCTATGACGATAGCTGTTAGTACCATCGCTTGCGGCAAGGGATCTACAAACACCAACTGTTCTTTGCCGTTTACCAAGATCGGTGCATCTCCATTGTTGACGTATCCAATTAAGGTCATAAAAAGGAAGATGCTAAACTCCATTATAGACAGACCTATGACAATCTTTATGATATTTCTCTTGGTCAGCACGCCATAAAGACCGGTCAGAAATAAGGCAAAGCAGAGAATATACAGCGTCATTTCGACTCCTCTTTATAGATTACCAATGCCAGGAAAATTGTAACCAGCGCGGCAGCCACTTCCACCCCAACTGCTATATTGTACAGGGGAATCACACCGGCGCTGACCAGTTCCCCGACCTTTCCTTTCGGCAGGTAGTTATGGAAAAACACATGAGTTCCGATGAATAAAGCACCGACTGCCAATAGCAGAAACGTCAGTATGGAGAGACTTTCAAATGTGGAGGAACCTGCTTCTCTTGCTTTCAGATTGAGCACATCACTTCCGAAGGCCAGGACCAGCAAAATAAAAGCCCCGGCAATGACGGCTCCACCAGCAAAACCACCACCCGGTGTGAGATGTCCGTGTGTGATGATGTAGACGCCATACAGGAAAATGACACCCACTACGATCCGGGTTACGGTTTTTACTATGGAAGTCATTCCATGCATTATTTTGCCTTTCCTTTAATTCGAAGAATGGTCAGAATTCCAATTACTGCTGTGAAAAGGATGGTTGCCTCTCCCAAGGTATCATACCCCCGGAAATCGAAAATGACCCCGGTAACAAGATTGGCACTTCCGGTCTGATCGGCAGCATGTTCGATGTATGCCGTGGACATTCTTGTGGCATGCTCTCCGAATGGTGCCAGCACATCGATGCTTTCACTGAAGAAGAACAACAGTAAAGCGGTAAAGAGAAGAACGGCGATGATATTGACCACATATCGCATATTCACATACGAAATGCCTTTTACCCGGATACTCGCTTTTTCCTTCAGTTCCCTCCTGGAGCTATCCAGCACAACAGCCACCATGATGATCAGCGTGATGGTTTCCACTACGATTTGCACGATGGCCAGATCCGGAGCTTTGAGCAGCAAAAAACAGATCACCAGTCCATATCCCACGATTCCACAGGCAATTAGTGCTGATAGTAAGTCATTGGCGTGCAGTGCAAAAAGAGCGCCAATTATCATAAATCCTATGATGATCGCTAAGATTGTTTCCATTTTGATTTACATAAAGAACATCAACATGAGAATGAGTCCAACTACAAACCAGACGGCGTACGTCAGTAAGATGCCGTTGTGCGTTTTGCTAATTTTTTTGTTGATCCACAATGCCCCGTCTTTGGACAGGTAGTAGATATCAAACCATTTTTCATCGGCTTTCCGGTAAATGAAGGAGAATGGTTTATAATCCCTGATGGTATTGTAAAACTCGGTGACATTGTACTTGAGGGTATCCTGCAGGCGCTCACCGCCGATGAAGCTGTCTTCGCGCCGGAACCTTCTCATATCTCCCAGAGCATAAATAATAACCCCCAGGACAATGGAAACCAGTACCAGGATCGATACCGTCACAGAATCCCACGCTCCTATGTAAACTATATCACTTGAAATGAATTTAAACAGATAAGGCACTACATAATTGGATGCAAATACCCCGAAACCGATGCATGCCAGTGCCAGGAGCACTACCGGCGCCAACCTTATTGCATTCACTTCCTTAACTTTAGAAAATTTAGGATCTCTACGACCTAAGAATATGCCTGATATAAATTTGATGAAGCTCGCAAGCGTCAATGCGGACCCGATAACGGCAAGTGCCAACCATACAATCCATAAGCTGTTTGCGAGTCCGGCTCCTTTTCCAAAATCGATGATCCCCTGGTATATGATCCATTTGGAAGCAAATCCATTGAAAGGAGGAACACCTGAAATGGACAGTGCAAAAACCAGGGCGGCTATGAATGTTACCGGCATATTCCCGGCTAATCCACCCGTATCATTCAAGTCACTTTTTCCGGTTCGGTCTTCCACATTTCCGGCAACCAGGAACAACCCATTCTTGTACAAAGCATTATTGATCATATGAAAGAGTCCTCCAATAATGCCCAATACGGTACCCATGCCTAATCCTACCACCATATACCCGACCTGGGAGACAGCGTGATACCCCAGCAATTTCTTGTAATCGTGCTGAATGAGCGCCATCATAACACCAATAATGATCGTTGCAACACCTATCAAAATAATGGTAAAAGTAAGCCACTCATTCAGAATGAATATGTAGTTGCAAAGTCTCGCCAGGAAATAGATACCTAACAACTTATCAAGTGATGCTGGTAAAAAAGCAGAAGACGAAGCCGGGGCTTTTTGAGTGTATTCGGGTATCCAGGTATGAAACGGGAAGGCACCTGCTTTGGTGAAGGCTCCGATCAACAGGAAAATGAATGCCCAAACCCCTATTGCCGTAGAAGTGCCCAGTGTGAGCTGCGACATATTTAACGTATCACTGACGCTCCATATCAACCCGATGCCGAACAACATCAGTACATCCGAACCGCCCACGAGGATCAACGATTTGATAGCCGCATTGGCACTTTCCTCGTCAAAGGTTCTGATAAGTTTATAAAGTGTAAGCGCCAGGATGCCCCAGAAGGTGATGAACAACAGGAGATGATTGGCCAAAGCGGCCCCGTTCGACGCCCCAAGCGTGATTAGCAGGTAGCCGTAATACCCATCAACGTTCTTCTCCTTCGTGATATAGTAGATGGAATATATGACTACTAAAAGCGTGAAAATCCCAACAAACAGAACGATGAGCTGGCTAAGTCCATCTATCCAAAACAGATTGTAAGCATCAAAATCGGTCAGGGTATGTTCCGTACCAAACAAAGCATGACTGGTAGAACTGATGAAAATCAGTTGGCTGCCCATCAATCCGTTTAAATACAATAGGATTGCTTCGTACAGGGTATACGCTGACGTAATTAAAGCCAATACCACCTTAACAGGACGCACCTTCTTCGGCATGAGGAGCAGCAGTACCCCAACAAAAACGGGAATCATTATGAGTTGTTCGATGATACTCATGGTTCTTGTTCCATCTTAGCCCGTATGGCTTTCGTTTTTACCTGACCCAGTTTCAGCAAATCCTTCCCATTTAAAATCTTCTCCTTTGTCTCGTAATCATACGCAAAGCCCATTCTCTCTGTGCAGCAATAGCACGGATCCACTGCTGCCAGGGCAATAGTGGCATCGGAAATGGATTGACCGACGCATGATTTCTTGAATGTGGGGATATTCATATAACTTGGCGCACGTATCTTATGTCTTTTGGGATAATTGCTGCCATCCGTTTCAACGAAATGGAACACCTCGCCACGTGGTGCTTCTGCACGTCCGGTCCCAATACCGGCAGGGATTTCTTTTACGATGGTCTCGATAGCGCCTTCCGGTTCCTTTTTCAATCCCTCAAAACATTGCTCAATGATAGAGATCGATTCCAGCAACTCGAGCAACCGGACTTTGGCTTTTGAGAACACGTCACCTTCTTCAGCCGTGATCACTTTCCAATCGACAAGCGGATAGGCGGCGTATGGATCATCTCTCCTAACGTCAATCGGAACACCGGAAGCTCGCGCCGCCGGGCCTAACGCACCGTACTTGATGATATCTTCTTTCGTAAGTACACCGACCCCTTTCGTTCTTGCATGAATGACCGGATCATCCAGGACGGCACCAATCAGCATATTGGTCTTGCTCTTGACGGTATCCAGTACTTCCCGCATACGAGGGATTTTATCGTTTTCAATATCCCTTCTGACACCCCCAATTTTGAACATGGCGTAGCTGTTTCGGTTGCCCGAGATCATCTCAAACAGATCCAGGACCGGTTCGCGGTACTTCCATGCCCACATGAACACCGTGTTATACCCTAAAAAATGACCGGCAAGTCCGACCCACAGCAGGTGGCTGTGTATCCTTTCCAATTCCCCGATGATGCTGCGGATGTATTTGGCCCGGTCAGGTATTTCCACACCGGCTATTTCTTCCATGCAGTTGGCAAAGGCAAAGGGATGAGATGTCGAACAGATGCCGCATACGCGTTCGACCAGAAAGAATACCTGATCGAAGGTTTTGGATTCACTGAGCTTTTCAATACCCCGGTGGTTATATCCCGTAATCCATTCCACGTCCTTTACCGATTCTCCATCACAATATAGCTTGAAGAGCTCCGGTTCCTCCTGTAAAGGGTGATACGGACCGATCGGTATAATTGTGTTGATCGTTTTTTGAGTCTCTTTTTTCATCGTATCAGTTCTTCCTTAATGGGTATTCCCCTTCTTCCCAGTTGCCTTCGGAAATCAGTTTCTCCATGTTGGGATGGTTCAAGAAAATGATCCCAAACAACTCGTGCATTTCCCGTTCTATCCAGTTGGTTGCTACAGAAATATTTGCCAACGATTCCACCTCGGGTTTCGACTCCGGCAGTACGACGTGAACATTGATAATCAGGCCGATGACATCTACGCTGAAGTGATAATAAATTTCGAATCCCCGTTTTGACTGCAATGCCGAGGCGGTGATAAACCGGCACTTCAGATCATCAAACAGATATTGGGCAACCTCCGGCAGGGATTCAGGACTGATTGTTACAAAAAGCCGTTTTTCGCTCTTCAGACCGATTTCACTGATCTTGCCGGACCATTTTGATTCAATATTCTGCTTAACTTCTGCTCCAGTCATTTGCCGTTTCTCCTGTTTACCAGTTTTACAATGCCGGCCAATATTGCTTCCGGTTTGGGAGGACAGCCCGGGATGTAGGCATCAACGGGAATAATTTTATCCACCGGTCCTGCAAAGGTGTTACCCTCAGCAAATATGCCTCCTGTGCATCCGCATGCTCCCATCGCGACGACCAGGATGGGCTTGGGAGCCTGCTTATAAATTTCCAGTAATCTCTCTTTATCTTTTTTATTGATTGAACCGGTGACCAGGAGCACATCGGCATGCCGGATACTGCCTACCAGCTTGATCCCGAATCGTTCGACATCGTAGCGCGGTGTCAGACAATCGAGGATTTCTATATCGCAGTTATTGCATGAGGCTCCCCCATAGTGGAACAGCCACAGAGATTTTTTAAATATGTGCTCTTTAAAACTCATTGGATACAATTAAAGTCCGAACCACATCAACACGATGGCGATGATCACCAGCAGGTTCATCCAAATGAAGAAAAACCGCATCGCCTGTTTTATTTTAACCCTCGGATTAGTATTGCGAATGAGTGTGATCAACAGCACCACGGCGATGATTTTCAGAATCGAGTAGACCACTCCCATGCCCGTCACGCTGAGACCTCCCATAAATAGCACCACGATGAAAGCCGGGAGGGTGAACAGCATGATGTATTTGGTCAGCAGGATGATGGCATAAGCGGATCCCGAATATTCGATGAAAGATCCATGGTTTATTTCAGTCTCCGCCTCGGCGATGTCAAACGGGACCAGTCCCAGCTTTGCCTGGATGCAAAATATCGCCGCAATAAACAGTATGATTCCGGATAGGCTGCCTATGAATGCATGATCTGCCTGGGCCTGAATGATGTCGTACAAACTTATACTCATCCCCGCCTTGAAGATCACCGCAGCGACCACCAGCAGAAACGTGAGTTCGTAGCTGATGATCAACTTGATTTCCCGCGAAGCTCCAACCGATGCCAACGGATTTCCGGAAGCCATCGCCCCAATGATGTACGATATAGCAGGAATGTTGAGCAGGTAAAAAATGACAATCACATCGCCGGTGAATCCTGTGTTTATTCCAAAGGCTGCCAATAGGATGAACACAGCTGACATGGTAGCGCCAAACAGCGCAATTACCGGCGCCATCAAAAAAACAGCTCCTGAGCCCTGTGTGGGTATTATGGTCTCTTTGACCAGCAGCAGTTTAAGAAAATCATAAAAAGGCTGGAAGAATGGCGGTCCCTTTCTGAACTGCACCCAGGCCGTCACCTTGCGGTCGAACCACGATAATATCCCGCCGCTGACAGCGGCAAATAATAAACCGGGAAAAACCAGAAAGTAAAAATAAAGTGTCATAATTTTAGGCTCTCATATTGTCAATGCGACTGATGTAAGATCCCAAACACATGTATGTCATCCTGAGCCCAATAAGCAGAACTATTGGTCGGGAAACTATCCTATTGGGGCGAAGGATCTCGTGGGATACGGCAACGATTGGCACCACTGAAATGATCGCTGCCAGATGCGAAACGAGATCCTACTTTTTCTCCGCCGCGGCGGAGAAAAAATCAGGATGACAGAGGTAGTGTAAAAGGCAGAATTTTGAGTCATTTTGTGTATGTTATATCATCACTAAGTAATCCTCCACGATTACTTACGGTTGCACATCTGACCAGGCATATTCTCTTATCCATACCCGGTCAGACAATTCATGAACATGTTTGTCGTCTTCTTCTTTCATTTCCACAAGACTTACGACACCTTCAGGAAATGAAGCCACAAATTTCTTCAACGTCTCTTCATCAGACAGATCATAGTATGCATAACCCGATGTCTTCACCTCAAACAGATCATTCATCATGGTTCCAAACGGGCACACGACAATGCATGACCTGCATCGTATGCAAAGATTCAGTGATCGGGTTACCATACCGGATTCATCCTTTTCCAGGGCGTTGGCCGGACAAGCTTTGATACAGGGAGCATCCTTACATCGCCGGCATATATATCTAAATGTTGCAATTTCACGGATTGTTTTGAACGCTCCGCCATTCAGCGAGGCCGGATCAAAACCTTCCGTTTTATTCCCTCCCAGT
>DATFNI010000349.1:0-2785 GCA_035266485.1 Balneolales bacterium | reverse complement strand
ACGGCAACCGTATCAAGCCCCCCCGTAATGAGATCCAAAACCTTTTCCTTTTTTTTGAAGATCATGGTCAGGGGGCCGGGCCAGAATACCTCGATGAGTTTTCTGGCGGTGTCGGGAATTTCATCGGTAAAATCCTCGAGCATGTACAAGGAGGAGATATGAACGATAAGCGGATTGTCGGCGGGTCGCCCTTTAAGGGAGAATACTTTCAAAACGGCTTCCGGATTCCATGCATCTGCACCCAGACCGTACACTGTTTCTGTTGGAAACGCCACAACCTCCCCGGCCCGGAGAAGCTCTGCATAATGATCAAGCAAGGTTCCGTTCATCATAAAAAATTATTGAAAGTATTACAGGCGATAGGACTCGTTGTCTTGTAAGTTATTGAAATACAATAAAATACTGATTATTTTTTACCTAAAGTCTCATGATCACGCAAGGCTTGATTCCTTTTCTGACCTGCCGGGAACCAAATCCTGCATGAAATTCAGGGCCGCCTCGATGTTTGGAATATCAGAAATATTCAAGCGTACGGCATCATCCTTCTGAATGATCTTGCAGCGGTCAGCCGCTTTATTCTGCATCAGTGCGAGCAGTTTCTGGAATCGGTCATCTTCATAGAATGCTTTGCCTTCGCTGGTTTTTGTCGAGGGCAGCTGCAGCCACATCCGTCCGGCACGTATCGTGACCTTCCAAATATTAAGCCGTGAAGCAAACAATTTCAGTCTTGCCGCGGTTACCAGGTTCATAGCAGAATCAGGGAGTTTCCCGAAACGATCACTTAGTTCATTCACCCAATCGTCAATTTCGTCCTGTGTGTTGGTCTCGGCCAGCTTCCGGTACATGTTCAGCCGTTCTACATTTTCGTTGATATAATCCTGTGGAAGCAAGGCTTCATGATCAAACTCGATGGTGGTCTCGGCCTCGTCAAGGGCCGTTTCTACTTCATCGAAGAGTCCCTTAAACTCGGTCTCTTTCAGTTCACGGATGGCATCGTTGAGGATCTTGGTGTACAGGTCAAAGCCGAGTTCATTGATGAATCCGCTTTGTTCGGCTCCAAGCACATCACCCGCGCCGCGGATATCGAGGTCCCGCATCGCGATGTTGAATCCTGACCCGAGATCGCTAAACTCCTCAAGGGCGATGAGTCGTTTGCGTGCGTCCATGCTAAGGTCCTGCAGATCGGGGGTGATCAGGTAACAGAATGCCTTACGGTTAGAACGGCCGACTCTTCCCCGCAGCTGGTGCAATTCGGAGAGACCGAAACGGTCGGCCCGGTTAATGATGATTGTGTTGGCATTCGCTATATCAATACCGTTTTCTACGATGTTGGTCGATATCAGAACGTCGAACTTGCGATGGTAGAAGTCGGTGATGATGCGTTCGAGCTGGTTGCCGGTCATCTGTCCGTGTGCAAATTTTATGCGCACATTAGGCACCAGTTTCTGGATCATATCCGTGTACTCGGCGATGTTATGCACGAAATTGTGTATCAGAAAAACTTGCCCGCCCCGCGAGACCTCCTGCATGATGGCATCCCGTATCAGTTGCGAGTCAAAGCTGTGGATCTCCGTATAAACAGGTTGCCGGTTCGGCGGTGGGGTGTTGATGATACTCAGGTCCCGTGCTCCCATGAGCGACATGTGAAGGGTACGGGGAATGGGGGTGGCGGTCATCGTGAGGACATCAACCGTTGCCCGGAACTCCTTCAGTTTCTCTTTTACCGAAACCCCGAACCGTTGTTCCTCATCCACGACAAGCAATCCAATATCCTTAAATTTAACGTCTTTCGAGGTAATCCGGTGCGTGCCGATTAAAATATCGACTTTGCCTTCAGCTGTCCGTTTAAGCACATCCTTCTGCTCGGCCCGGTTCCGGAAGCGGGAAATCACATCGATTGATACCGGAAAGTTGGCCATCCTGCGTGAGAACGTCTGGTAGTGCTGGTCGGCAAGAATGGTCGTAGGGACCAGCACGGCCACCTGCTTCCCATCCATCACAGTCTTGAATGCAGCCCGGATTGCTACTTCTGTTTTCCCGAAACCGACATCCCCGCAGACGAGGCGATCCATCGGGGTAGCTGTTTCCATATCCTTCTTCACCGCCTCGATGGCTGCCATCTGATCCGGTGTTTCTTCAAACTCGAACGAAGCTTCCAGTTCCGTCTGCCATGCCGTGTCGTTTTTGAATGCGTGCGCTTTTTGCGCTTTCCGCTTGGCATACAATTGGATCAGGTCACGGGCGATATCCTTTAGACGGCTCTTGGTCCGGGCTTTTTTACGCGCCCATTCGCCGGAGCCCAGCTTTGTGAGTTTCGGGGCAATGCCGTCTTTGCCCGAATACTTCTGCAGTTTATGCAGGCTGGAGACGTTGACGTAGAGGATAGAGTCATCCTGGTAGCGCAGCATGACCGACTCCTGAACGACATCTCGTACTGTTATCTTTTTGAAACCGGCAAACTTCCCGATGCCGTAATCGACATGCACCACGTAATCACCGACGTTCAGATCGCGCAACTCCTTGAATGAGATGCCGCCACGGCTTTTATGTGATTTAAGTCTCGGCCGATGGTATCGGTTGAAGATCTGGTGATCGGTATAGACCGCAATTTTCTGATCCGGAAGACGGAACCCACGGTGAAGCGGTTCGATCAACAGGGAATAGCGGTTGTCGTCAGAAGGCGTACCCAAAAGTTCCTCAAACCGGTCGTGTTGCCCCTTGCTGTCGGAGAGGATATAGGTATGAATATCTTCCTTTGAGAGATCCTGCATGTGCTTCTTGAGCA
>DATFNI010000348.1:0-2344 GCA_035266485.1 Balneolales bacterium | reverse complement strand
AGAGAATATCCTGCATATATGTTTGGATTTCCAGGGTATCCTGATTGGAATATGCCAACATATTTTTATAATCAAACCACACCTGGTAATCCTTTTTGTAACTGCCCTCGTGCAAGGATTTTTCGAACTGAATCGTTGCCAGGGTATGTGTATCCACCCAGCTGGTGATTCGATCCCGCACCGAGTAGAATGTATCGACAAAACCAGTGGAAGATGTTCTGGAATGAATGCGGTACGTAGTGTGCCCGTGTACCTGTTCCGTGTCTTCCAAAGCCATAACCGAGTGTCCGGCTTTGATAAAACCGTACTTCAGGTCGAACGTCATTTTCTCTCCGATGTGGAATGGCTGGCCAAATACACAGAGCGGAAATAGCAGTAGTATCAGAAATTTGTACCCCTGATTCATAGACAAATAGTTTACTTTAAAAAATGAAAAACACCAAGCATCCATTGGTTTCTGTTCTAAATCACAGCAGATCCCGGACGATTTGAATATAATATCTTCTAAACCGGTGCGAGAGTCTGTTCTTTGAAGATTCAATACGGGGAAACATGAAACAGGCGATTGGAAAAAGAGATGGGAATTATTATACTAGTATAATGGATGAATTGCATGAAAAATTAGCCGGGGTGCAGGAACAGGAACGGCTTCGGACGCATAAAATCGACCAGCGTCTCTTTCGGTATCTGGAATTCCGGATTATTGAAAAATTTGTTGATAAGGTATATCAGGTCAATGACAATGTGCTGAATATTCCCGCCGAATTCGGGCGTTTTACCGGAATGCTCGTTGATTTACCGATGAATGTATTTTCTTCTGATATTGCAGTGGACCGGTTATGGCGGGTGCGACAGAAATTCGGACACATGTCCCAGTTAATTGCAAATGATATAATCCGGCTGCCGTTTAAAAATAACGCATTTCACGGGATTGTCTCCGCGAATTTGTTGCACAATTACAAACGGGCTGAAGAACGCCGGGCCATCCTGCAGGAGCTTGCCCGGGTGACTGAGGACTGGGTGGTGATCACAATCTATCTTGAAACCAGTATTCCGCGACTGGCATGGACTATTAAGAATCATCGCAAGGAAACTATGGTTGGGGAGGATCAGATTGAATCAGAAATCACGCAGGCGGGTTTTCTGATAGAAGATTCAAAAAAAGTCTTGCCCGCACTCCATCCCCAGGCTGTGTATCTATTACGTATACCATAAATCATACCGGGGAACGTCCCCGGTCCCCAAAATATTTACATCCTTTCAGGGTTGTTTAGGTGTGTCCCTTCATGATAAAGTCGCAATATTTCATCTCTGGTGCGTTCTGAAGCGCGTCCGTCTAACTGGTGGAAATAGTAGTTTCGTTCAGTGGCGGCAGCCGAGATCATAGCATCTGTGGGATACAACGCTTGATGTATTCCTGCCTCCAGTTCTTCGGGTGAACCGACGTGAACAAAGGCATCTTTCAGAAATATCCGGTTATCAATGTTGAGTAAGGGTTGCCCATCCGAATGAACCAACTTGTCATGGGGAAGGTCATAGATGACCCCATGCTTGCCGGTAGCCAGGAAATCAAATACAGTACTCGATGCTTCCGATACCAGCGTATCCGAGACTGCCATCAGGGGGATGATATTGTAATCGTCTTTGGGGATCAACACGGCATGGTCATGTCGGGAGATACGCCGTTCCATTATTTTATGCTGGCTGTGATGCGCAAACTTTCCCATCCAGGCATAATGGTGTAGTTTCACAATAAGATTATACTCCTGAGTTGCAGCAAAGATAGCGTCTTTGACGTCATAGATACAGGTTGGTTTATAGGTTGGTGCGAACAGCACGGTCTGTTTTTCAGGAGATAATCCCAGTGCGGTCAACATGACGTCCCGGTTAAAAAATCCATCCTGAAAAATGGGATCCAGTTTGGGCAATCCAACTTTAAATACTTCAGAGCCATGCAGGGAACCGGATTGCTCAAGCGCATCGACCCGGTATTGTCCTTCAACAAAAATGTTATAGTGATGAGCTTTGTGTTTTTCAAGATTTCTGAACAGTACATTCTTAATGCCGGTGCCATGGTTTACAAAACACAGCATCGTTTTTCCGTATAGTGACTCATTTAGAGTATCAGGGCAAATCACGATATCAAATTGTTCATTCTCATCACTGATTTGATGCCCCGCTTGTCTGAATTGTTCGATGTATTTTTGGGTTTTATCGATCTCAAAGACTTTAAACTTGCGCTCAATTTCATGTGTCAGCGACAGGTACACATCAAAATTCGGATCCGCTTCAAATACCCGGATCAATGGATCAAAAGCTGCTTTGTGATACAGGTAAAACATTT
>DATFNI010000347.1:0-5471 GCA_035266485.1 Balneolales bacterium | reverse complement strand
GTACTTTGCTGTCTACCCGAAATAAATGGTTTCCGAAGGTATGGGAAAACCTCAGTGTGGTATCTTTAAAGAGTCCGCGAGTTGTTTGGACGACTTTTTTTTCAGGTTGTCCAAACTTCAGAGAATCCATTTTCGTATGCAGCCGGGCGAGGATACGGGGATTTCGGAACTGATACATGTTGCCGGCAACCAGGAGAGACAGAATGGCCAGGGAGATCAGGAGATAGCGGATTGGAATTTCCGTAGTGATTTATAGAGTAGATGGGGAATGTTGTATGCCAAAGGGAGACCGATCGTATCTATGTGATGCATGGCGTATTTGTCAAAGAGCCAGAACAGAATCATTCCGATGACCGCCCTGGTCATGGCCACCGGAAAACCAGAAAATGCTACGGCATAAGAGTAAGTCAAAATGGATCCGGCAAGCGCACTAAAGTTCGCCTGTAACTTTGTCCCATATCCAAAAGTTAATGTTCTTCATCATCCTGACTTTGAGGTAGATTTATTGCTTTTTTCCCGGAAATCACATTTTTCTAGTAACAAATAATAGGTTAGTGGCTCCTATATATAGCTATGAATCATTAATCAGGAATGGAGAACATATGAAACATTTGATTTTAATCACGTTAGCGATTGGTATGTATTGTAGCCTGGCAAAAGCACAAACAAAAATGTCAGTAATGATACCCGAAGGGGCCTCTGTCAAACTGACTTTAATGCAGCGCCTGGATTCGGGGGATAAAGGACTGGAAGTAGGAGATAAGGTCCGCCTGCAGGCGGCAGAAGACGTAACGGTGGGAGGCAAGGTGATCATCGACCGGTATGCTGAAGCGGAAGGGCACGTTATCGAGAAAAAGCATTCAAAATGGCTGGGACGCAAGGGAAAGATTGATTTTGAAATCGACTGGGTCAAAGCCGTTGACGGAACGAAAATTCCTCTTCGCGCCGTGGCGCGCAAAGGTGGCAAATCGCATGTGGCCGGTATGGTGGCTGTGACCGCCCTGGTTTCTCCTATAGGATTATTGATGCGTGGCAAGAACGCCGTGGTCAAACGAGGGACAGAGTTTACCGCATATGTTAACACTGAAGAGCACATCGCTGTCAGATAGACGAACGGATTTAAAAATATCCTGAACTCTGATTTTAAAACCAGCCAGGAGAGGCAAACGGGTAGAAGCTGGAGCTTTTAGCAATCTTTCTGAGGAATTGTGCAGGTACAGTGTGATTTATAAGCTGAGTTCTTCCTGCAGTACCATATCGTATGTAATCCGCAAAAAAAAGTGGTTATGAATGGAATATCTGCTTTATTAAGTACAGGGCATGCAAATAAGTTCCTGTTTTGAAAAAAGTTGGGATACCTGTACACTAAATTTGATAATAAAACGTATATTTAAGTGCGCACATCTTAGTGCGTCTCTCTTGATGAATAGTTTAGAGGGTGGCCCGGGAACGAGTCACCCTTTCTTTTTTATCATTTCCGCGTGATATAATATATATCATCCCCAAATGCCGGGAAGTCTGGCTCAGGCTGGAATGTTGCTTACCTGTGAGGTGAAGTACCGGTCCAGCATATCAGAGGCATATGCATAACCTAAACTGGCCGCCCGTTCAAAGTCATCGCGCGCATAGTTGTGGTTCCCATATTTGAGATAAGCATAACCGCGGTTGAACAGGGCATAGACGTTATCAGGCTCGAGTCGTAAAGCCTGGTTATAATCGATAATAGCCTCAATCTTCTTCTGGAATAGATAGAAATAGATCAATCCGCGGATGATGTAGGCCTCGGCATCTTTATTATTTAACTGCAGACTCTTCGTGATATCACTTAAGGCGGACTTATCTTTTTTAATATTCATCTCAACGGCTGCCTTTCTCTTTAAAGCCACAGAATCATTCGGATATTTTTTAAGGATGATATCGTAATAATACATGGCCAGCTGGAAATTTTCCTTTTCCTCGGATATTAGTCCAAGCACTAATAAGGCGGTGCGGTTCTCCGGGTCTTCCAGCAGCATTTTTTCAGCGAGTTTATTGGCATGCTCGTAATCCTCAATTTGAAAGTAAAAATAACAGAGGTCGTCTACGAAAGTGTCGTGCAGGGTGCGAATTTGTTGATTTTCCATAAGTAAGCTATCGTTCTACGGAGGTATTAATAATTCAGGGATGAAGGTGTAAACATACAGATTGTGTCATTCAGTATGTTTTGTGCACAATACCCGCAAGGCGAGGTTAATGATAAACGATATAATGTTGAGATAAGAAACGGTTGGCATCCGATGATTGGATCAGATGCATAACTACTTAAAAGCTAAACCGTTTGATAGCACATTATCTCTTCGCCAGTCTATGGGCATTTAATCTATCTTGAAACAAAAATGTAACGAATTGAAGGTTAAAATTGTTCGACTTACAATAATTAAATACATCTAATAATTAAGGGAAGTAACATAATATATTTATCCCCAAAGGATTACAAAGATACGGCGATGTGAGCGGTGTGCCATGTCCTCTGGCTTACGTTTCTTACACTTGGCGACTGTAACAAAACAAGTTTTGAATTACATTTTGATTTAACAGGATTTAAATGTTATACCTGTAATATATGCTACATGTAGATGCTTCTCGGTGGACGAAATATACTGGATACGGATATGATGACTTTCAGCTATGGTTGGTATGATCCGATTCGTTCAGGAAGTGATCAACCCTTATTATTTTCATGTTAACGATAAAATGTGAGTTACAGGAAGGAAAGTGCTTTTTTTATGTTGTGAATGCCGCAGGGAAATCGAAACGGGCATGATATAATATTTCTATAGGTAAGGAACACTTTTAGATTATGGCGCAATGAGTTAGGTGTAATTATATTAGTATTAGATTTATTTAATGTATATAGATCATTGATTTTTCTTGTTATATGCTTTTATTTATAACAAGAGTTAGAGATTACTAACATGACAGGGTATAAACAAATGGGTTCCCTGAAATAACCAGATGTAATCTGGTATGATATTTGAATCAAAGAATATCGGGTAGTTCTTGATTCATCATTCGGGTTTTGTCAGGCTTTCCAGTTTATTATGTTAAGCGGATAAGTCCCGGAAACCTACAAAGGATACATATATATATTTAACTTGCTTACTGATTTAGGAAAAGAGAGATGAATGCAGCGATCAAACAGAAAACAAGCAAAATGTTCTTATCAGATCTTTGCATGTTCTACTATCAAATTGAAGATTTTGAACATGCTATCCAGACTGCTGAACAGATATTGAAAGAGCGGCAAGATGACTGTACGGCATACCTTGTTATGGGACTTGTCAGTGAAGAGAAGAAGAATTTCGAAGAAGCAGCCCAATACTACAGCGAGATTCTGAAATTGCATGAGTATGATCCTATTGCGCTTAAGAGAAAGGCAAATGTTGAGATGGTGTTTGGAATGTATGAGGAGGCACTCGCCGATATCGACCGGAGTCTGAGTTCAGACAAGACAGATCCGGAGTCGTATGTGATTCGCGGGTTGATCTATCTGCGTCACCATCACGATAAAATCGAAGCTATCGTAAATTTCAATGAAGCATTGAGACTTGATCCGCAAAATGTGTCGGCTTTGTACCATCGTGGTTATTCTTTTCTGAAATATGGGAATTACAATTACGCCAGGGATGACCTTACCCAGGCAGCTATTCTGGGCAACGAGGATGCAGAAGAGATGCTTTCCAAATTCTTCGCTTCGCATGAATTCAAAACGCCGGCGTAGCGATCTCTTCTGAAACGTCAGTCTGCAGATTGTGCCGGCGGGACGTTGGAAGTGGTTGTAAAGGTACGTGTATGCATGATGTACGCCGGGCATCGATAAAGATCTGCTTCCTGACCGATCATCGGGATCCGTACTGATGAATAGGTATTTCCTAAAAGATCTGAAATCAGTTATCAGCAGAATCAAGTGCCATGGCCGGACTCCGGGATGAAGAATGTGCTTTGGCCGGCTTAAACCGATCCATGCGGGCTACATAGTATGATCCGATAATAAACACGGCCGCAATGAGCTGGGCAATGACTGTTTCCCAATTATTGAATAGCGAAAACCAGGTGCCGGCCCAGGCCGGGATGTGTAGCGGAAATGTATGCGTGGGAATCCAGTGGGCCAGCTGCATTTCATTTATCTGCTCCCCAACCATGATTTCAAGAACAAAACCCAGCATAATGCCGGTAAGCACAAGCATCTTTTTATGTGGCAGTTTCTTGTGTGCAATAAACGTGAAATATCCGGTGATCAGAATCAGGACCAGTGCAAAAGCTGTTCCCCATACAACATGGGTTGTGCCCACCTGGATTCGAATGTTCTGGAGAAAAATATCGACCTCAAATCCTTCCCTGTAAACAGAAGTGAAGCCAAGCAATATGAGTCCCTTGTAAGCCATTGATCGGGTTGCCTGCAGCTCATCGCCACCTGCCGATTCCATCGAGTCGATATATTTCTTTTTCCTGCGATTGTGAAATGATATCCATCCTGTCCAATAGACCCTATGGAAAAACCAATTCATGACAATAAGAAGAATGACAATCGCCAGGAGTCCGGTTGCTGCCTGAATATTAACCTCGGAAGTAGTGTTGGCGACTAACGAAAGAACGCCTACAAGGATGAACCAGGTTATAAGTGTTGCCAGGAAACCCAGTCCGGCACCACCGGCAATCGGTTTCCAGTATACTTTTTGGGTCCGTATGAGACCTGCTAGAACAGCAGAGAGCACGAGAATACATTCCAGACCTTCCCGATATACAAGAACGGCTGTATAAATAATCCCCGCGGTAGGGGAAATGCCATGAATAGCCGGATTTGGATTCCCACCTGCGGTGACTGCCTGCCAGACAAGTACAGCCAGTATTAACGCACCGCCTGAACAAAGTAGAATGGTTTTGAGAACGGACTTTCTCATAGAGGACAATCCTGACTCATTTTTGTTCCGTGAAAAACTAATCTGGACACTTTCACGTTGGATTGATGTCGATTTATATAATTATTTAGACCAAATCTAAATAATGTTTTCTTAAAAAACCAGCCGGTCTCTCGATTTATCCGGATAAAAGCTTTTCCAGAGATAACTACATTTTCCGTTCAATGCTTAATTCAGCATTCACGCCATGCCTCGTCCCGGGTCAGCCTGTAATGGTGGTGAGGCGTTGGTTTTTCTACTTTCTTCCCTTACCTCCGTGTTAATTTCTCCCGAATAAAATCCAGAGGCAGACCTCATAAATCAAACTGATATTTTTTATATTATTATAGACAAAATCTATTAATATGAATCTTCAGCAGCTTGAATATATTCTTGCCGTGGATCAATTTCGGCACTTTGCACGGGCAGCAGAATACTGTCATGTGACACAGCCAACTCTGAGTACGATGATCAATAGGCTTGAAGAGGAGCTCGATGTCCACATCTTCGACCGTTCCCGGCATCCGGTGGTGC
>DATFNI010000346.1:0-2138 GCA_035266485.1 Balneolales bacterium | reverse complement strand
GACACAAAACCAAGATCTCCTCCCTGATTTTTAGACCCCGGATCTTCAGAATATTTCTGTGCCATTTCCTCAAAACTTGCGCCGTTTTCGATCTGTTTTTTTATGTCGCGCAACTTTTGGACAGCAGCTGAATCCGCCGATTCACTGGGTTTCACACTCAGAACGATGTGTGAAATATTGACCCGCTTAGCTATGTCCGGAATACTATCTTTGTATGTTTTATAAAATTGTTCCACTTCTCTTCTTGAAACGGAGATATCAGCAAACTTGGATTGTTGATATTTATCTATAAGCAGTCGTTTACGGACATCATCACGGTATTCATTTTTAATTTTACTTATCGACATTCCAAGCATCTGCTCAAGCTGTTTTTCACTTCCGGCCTGTGCGACCATGTTGTCTATTTGTTGCTGTAATGCCTGATCGATCTCATGGTCTTTGACCTCGATGGAATCTTCTTCAGCCTTTGCCTGGATGATTTTCTGGTCGATCAGGGATTGCAACACCTGTGTTTCCAGTTGTTGAAAACGCTGGGGATCATTATACGGTTTAAAGCCGATTTGCATGGCTTGCATCTGGGCATATTGCTGTACATCGCTGTACAAAATCACCTCATCCTGAACCACGGCAGCCACGCCATCAACCAATTGTGGTGCCGACTGGGCTGAGGCTATCCCTGAGAACAGGACCACTATTAAAAGAACGGACAGATTACCGGTCAAAATTCGGTGCTTCATCTCCGGCCAATTCATCATATTTTTGTTGATTAATTTCAAAATCCACAACTCCTTTAAGACTATCTAGTACTTCATAATAATGGCGTTTCTGGGCAGTGATTAACAACCGTTCTCGTATTTCGTCCCGAACCTGATCCAGCGTTTGATATGTTCCGGCTTTATATCGCTCTTTTACCACAAGCACATGATATCCGAATTGGGACTTGATTGGCGAAAGCACGCCGGTTGCCCGGGTTCCGAACAGAGCATCACCAATTTCCGGGATCACCTCCTGATATGTCACTAATTGTGTGTTCGGGTGGTTCTTCTGGTATAACAGGGTCTTTTCTTCCAGCGATCCGTTCCGGAGAATGTCATACACCTGTTGTGCCGTATCTTTGTTTGCACAAAAATAATGCACCACTTCTGCCCCGTCATGTTCCCACATAAACACCTGTTTGTGCTGATTGTAATAGGACTGAATAGCCGAATCCGGAACGGTTATGTCTTTATTGATGTGATAGCGGATATACGTATCAGCTAACAGTTTCTTCTTGAATGAATTCAGCCGGCTCTGAAGATAGGGATCCTGGTCCAGATCATATTTCATGGCTTGTTGCGCAAGAATTTCCGTATCCGTCCAGTCGTTCAGAAAAGCCTGTAATTGTCCCCGGGGCACTTTTCCGTCCGGATTGATAATAGACAAAAATTTCAAATCATCTGTTGTCAGGTATTTGTTATCAACCCGGGCAAGATAATTTTCCGGAGGAGTGTTTTTGTTGCAAGCAAGCACTCCGGCCAACAAAAGCAACGGAAATAGAATTTTAGCTGATTGAATCAAGGGCCTGGTAATGAAGTTCACTATGATATTTTTCTTCCAGTTGTTTGATATTCTTTTCGATGAGCTGTGGCCGGTATGTATCAATATAATCTTGCTTCACGGTGTTTTTTATCGACTCAAATGATTTGGATTCCCCGGGTTTTTTGTCAATCAGTTTTATAATGGACCAACCGGTTCCCACCGTAAACGGGCCCTCAATTTGTCCCGGTGTCATCTCCGCAGCCTTTTGACCAATAGCCCCGTATCGGTTCGTTTTAAACCAGCCAAGGTATCCACTGGTATCTTTTGCTGTCGCGCGTTTGGTATATCGTGTGGCGAGTGCGGAAAAATCGCCTCCGTTGTCCAGTTGCTTGCGGACTGCCCGGGCTGTATCTGGGTTGTCAAAGTAGATTTCCTGCACATTGACATCACCGGGTTTGGAATACCGGGCGGTTTTCACCCGGGCATAGAAAGCGCGCAAAGAGTCATCCCCTGGGGGAAAGTTTTTCAATACGATTTTCTGCATATAGAAGCGGCTCAGAATTTGGTCTTCCTGCCACCGGATTTGATCCTGGGTATCCTTATAGTGATCCAGGTTGTGC
>DATFNI010000345.1:0-3974 GCA_035266485.1 Balneolales bacterium | reverse complement strand
TGCGTCCTTTGACTCCCGGACGTCCGTAATGCAGCGTGATAACCGTCGTCCCGACAGTCTGGCTAACAGAAGCGTTTGGACTGACTCGTGGTTTGTTATTGCTGCGTTCAATCTGGCCATAGGTTGGAAAGGACACCATCGCAACAAGAGCGAAACCGATTAACATAAAAAAACAGAATTTTTGAGTGTTCTGTAACATATGTACCCTCCAATAAATTAAATGTGTGCCTGTAAATATCGAAGATATCCGCTATAATTTTGAATGTAAATAGGTTACGGATTAATAAAATTAAAAAGATGGAATGAACTAATGTAAAAGTCAGGAAAAGCTTGTAAATAGTTATGAACTGTATTGAACATGACTATATTTATACCTTTAGTACAGATATTGATTGATAATCAATGAATTAGCAGTAATTAACCATAACAAATCGACCAGAAAGTTGAACCAGGAACCCAAAGTATGAAGCGAAAAATATCCGTCTTTCTTTTTGCATTTCTATTTCTACACTTTCCCCTTCATGCACAACAAAATCCTGAATGGAATGCAGCCAAAATAAAACTGCAACTTGAAAAGCTGAATACGCTGGGCAGTGTTTTGTATGTGGCGGCTCATCCGGATGACGAGAACACTCGTCTCCTGGCCTTCTTATCCAATGAAAGAAAATACCGCACGGCTTACCTGGCACTTACCCGCGGCGATGGTGGACAAAACCTGGTCGGCGATGAACAGGGTTCCTACCTGGGATTGATGCGAACCGAAGAACAACTCGCAGCCCGTCGTATCGACGGTGCCGAACAATTTTTCAGCCGGGCCAATGACTTCGGATATTCCAAAACCGCCAAAGAAACGTTTCGTTTTTGGGGGCATGACCGGATTCTAGCCGATGTAGTCTGGGTCATTCGTAAATTTCGTCCGGATGTCATCATCTGCCGTTTTCCTGCCGATAAACGCGCCGGTCACGGACATCATTGGGCGTCGGCAATCCTTGCACACGAAGCTTTTAAGGCAGCAGCTGATCCGAAAAGATTCCCGGAGCAATTAAAATACGTAAAGACCTGGCAGGCCAAACGGATCTTGTGGAACACCTATCATTTCGGAAGGTTGAATACCACATCACCCGATCAGTTTAAAATCGAAGCAGATGGTTTTAATCCGCTACTCGGGAAAAGCTATGGTGAGTTAGGAGCCGAAAGCCGTTCCATGAACAAAACGCAGGGCTTCGGTGTTTCGCCCTCGTACGGTAAGCACATGGAATACTTCAAGACTATTTATGGTCCAAACCCGCATAAGACGTTGATGGATGGGGTTAATACAACGTGGTCGCGTGTTAAAGGCGGGGCAGAGGTGGAGACGCTTGTACAACAGGCGCTCCGTGAGTATGATATGAATCATCCGGAAAAGGTCGTTCCGCTCCTGCTGAAAATACGCAGCGCTATTCAGAAGATTCCCAATGCGTACTGGCGGCGGCTGAAAATAAAGGAAGTGAATAAACTTATCCTGGCATGCAGTGCCATATGGCTGGATGTCTACAGCTCGCAGCATTATATCGTGGCCGGGCAGCCTTTGAAAGTGCATATGGAAGCTATCAACCGGAGCCCCGTAAATGCATCTCTTCAATCAGTCAAAATCATTGCACAGAATGATGCGATGAACAAAAAACTGAGGAATGATGAGCTAGAAAAAAGGGATTTCGAAGTAACCGTACCGGATACGACACCGATCTCCCAACCGTACTGGCTGCTGAAACCGCACCCGGTGGGTTATTATCATATCCCTAAACAACAACTGGTGGGCAGACCGGAAAACCCACCCACACTGACCGCTAGATTCAATCTGAATATCGACGGACAGAAACTTTCTGTTACACGTCAAATCATGTATCAATATACGAGCCCGGTGCGTGGTGAAGTCCGTGATCCCCTGGATGTGACTCCTCCCGTAACGGGCAATGTGGAACATAATGTCTATGTGTATACCTCTCAAAAATCCCAACAGGTTGAAATAACATTGGCCGGTTATAAAAATGATGTCAACGGAACCGTTTATTTGGAAGTCCCGGCGGATTTTACCGTTCAGAATAATGACCGGCCTTTTTCATTAAAGAAATCGGGAGATAAAACGGTCATGCGTTTTGATGTTTCACCGTCGCAGGCCATTCAATCGTCTGCCACCGGATCGCTTACCGTACATCTGAAAGTGAATGGAAGAGATTATGACCGGGGGATTAAAGAGATCAACCATGATTATATCCCCGAGATTACCGTATTTCCCGTTGCAACGGCCAAACTGGTTTCCGTACCTCTTACGGTATCAGGACATCATATCGGATATATCATGGGCGCCGGTGATAAAGTCCCGCAGGCACTGCAACAGATAGGTTATGAGGTAACATTATTGAATGACAACGATCTGAGTTACGCATCGCTGCAGTATTTTGATGCCATTGTGGTCGGTATCCGGGCATTCAATACACGCGGCAGGCTGAAAACCGTACATGACCGACTCATGCAATATGTGAAAAATGGCGGTACGCTGGTGGTGCAATACAATAAAAATTTCGGTCTGGTTACAGACGAACTGGGACCCTATCCGTTCAAAGTGACATCTAACCGCGTGACCGATGAAACCGCAAAAGTCCAATTTACATTACCCGATGATCCCGTGCTGAATGCACCGAATAAGATCACGGAAAAAGATTTCAATGGATGGATCCAGGAAAGAGGAGTATACTTTGTAGATGACGTGGATTCCCATTACCGCGAGCCGTTGTCGATGCACGATCCGGGCGAATCGCCATTGAAAGGTTCCCTGATCGTCTGCGATTATGGAAAAGGGAAATACGTCTATACCGGTCTCGATTTCTTCCGGCAGTTACCCGACGGTGTACCCGGAGCTTTTCGTTTTTTTGCTAATCTAATCGCAAAAAAAGAATCAGCCGGATCAAAGCCATGACCCTAAGACACCCTGAATTCATAATTCAAAATTCATAATTCAAAATTTTTAGCAATGAAACCTCCTGCTAAAGATGAGCGTCCTCCTTTGTTCGGTTCCTGGTGGATGTTTTACGCGGCTGTTATCGGCTGGCTGATCGTGCTGATCATTTCTTTTTACATCTTCACTGTTTATTACTCATGAGCATAACCGACGGGGTAGTTCTTGTCCTCACGCTGGCCGGCATCATCATCTACGGGGTAATCCGTGGACGCGGTCAGCACGACATGGATTCCTATTACCTGGATAACCGGTCTATGCCATGGCTTGTGATCCTTTTTTCCATCATGGGCACACAGGCCAGCGCTGTCACTTTTCTTTCCGGCCCGGGGCAGGCTTATACCGATGGTATGCGTTTCGTGCAATATTATTTCGGATTGCCCCTGGCCATGGTGGTTCTGTGTATCACTTTTGTTCCCGCCTTTCATAAGTTGAAAGTATTTACCGCTTATGAATTTTTAGAAAGCCGTTTTGATGTCAAAACCCGCGTGCTCACGTCGTTCTTCTTTTTATTGCAGCGCGGACTCGCCACCGGGCTCAGTATTTATGCGCCGTCTATCATTTTGTCTTCCCTGCTTGGATGGAATATCTACTGGACCAACATCTTTATGGGTGGGATGCTTATCATTTATACCGTGTCGGGCGGCGCCAAGGCGGTGGCCTATACCCAGAAGCAGCAGTTTTTTATCATTACCGTCGGTATCTTCCTGGCTGGTTTTCTGGTAGTGAAGCTGTTGCCGTCGGGTGTGAGTTTCAACGACGCCCTGCATGTATCCGGGAAACTGGGCAAGTTGGATGTCATCGTTACGCATTTTGACTGGCAGGATAAGTATAATATCTGGAGCGGCGTAATAGGCGGATTCTTTTTAGCCCTTTCCTATTTCGGAACCGATCAGTCGCAGGTGGGGCGTTATCTTACCGGTCGTTCGGTTGCGGAAAGCCGTACCGGGCTTCTGATGAACGGCTTTGTGAAAGTACC
>DATFNI010000344.1:0-5330 GCA_035266485.1 Balneolales bacterium | reverse complement strand
CGCTGTCTTGAGCTATTCCATCTTCGATGCGCTCACAGGTGCTGAATTCACCCCGTATCATTTTTCTTTTCTACCTGCACTTACATTTACCCATTTTCTTGAGAGTATCTGCATAGGTTTGATTGGGGGATTAGCAGCCACCTTTTTCATTTATGTGTTCAGAGCGATTGAAAATATCTCGGAACATATAAAAAACCATACGATTTTACTGGCTGTCATGGGAGGATTGAGTATTGGGATAATCCCCACGCTATTTCCTTCCGGTTTCCCAATTACACCACTATTTTGGAGCGAATACCAGATAAAGGATGTCATTACTAACCAAGGTTATTTAGCGAACCACTATGGTATTATACTTGCAGTTGGACTACTGGTATTATTAGCTTTGGCAAAAATGATATCTGTTGGTTGTACGCTACATTCCGGGTTTAAGGGTGGTTTCATCTTTCCAATGTTTTTCATTGGCGCTTCACTCGGACTGGCCGTATCGCTAATCTCTCACCAGACAATCCCTGCACCTCTATCCATGTTGTGCATGATGGCGGCGATAAATGTGGCTGTTACCAAAACACCCGTAAGCACAAGTATTTTACTCACAACCCTATCGGGTATGGCAATGCTTCCTGTAATTGCCGCAGCAAGCCTTACCAGCTTTTTCCTGACCACTAATGTTGCACTAATACGCACCCAGCAACATCGAAGGGTACGTAATCCGGAGGTCTCAGCTGCGTTCACCCGACCACAATGAAAAGAGAATAAACTCAAAATTCCCAAGTGATTCACCCGGGAATTTTGAATGATTAATGGATAATTACATCGGCACTTCAATCAAAAGAACATCCGAATCTTCCGATGCTTCGATCTTAACAACGTCCAGATCGGATATCCCGAGCCCGTCACGCCTGTTAAGTTGTTTATCTCCGACTTTTATGGATCCGCCGATCACGAACAGATAAGCACCGTTCGTCTGATCGTGGAGTTTGTAATCCATATTTCCGCCCGCATTCAGCTCTGCGCGTGCAAACCAGGTATTTTGATGCAACCATAATGTGGTTTCCTCTTCTGCCTGTTTTGGTGCTACCAGGAACTGCCATTTCCCTTGTCTGCCCTTTGGATCGAATTTGCGCTGATTGTAACGGGGTTCGACATTATGCGTATCCGGGAACACCCATATTTGAAGCAAATTTAACGAATCGGTTTTGGATGCATTGTATTCAGCGTGCTGAATACCCGTACCGGCCGACATCGCCTGCACTTCATTCGGATGCAATTGTTCGGTATGTCCCATACTGTCACGGTGTTCAAGCGTACCATCAAGCATGATGGTCACAATCTCCATGTTGTCGTGAGGATGCAGGCCGAATCCCTTGCCTGCAGCCACGATATCATCATTAAGAACCCTAAGCTCACCAAAATGAAGCCGTTCGGGATTATACCATGATGCAAAACTAAAACTATGGTGCGTATCCAGCCATCCGTGGTTGGCATGCCCTCGTGTATCAGCCTTGTGCAGTACCGTTTTCATGACCGTTACTCCTTCTCATTAGTTATTAGAATTCCATTGATGGACATGAACCAATTCCCTGATATCTTTTCGATTCCTGGGTCCTGCTTCCCTTTTTCTAAGATGCTCCGGCAACTGATCCTTCTTACCCACATAGCCAACGGCTGCCATTACAACAGGTTCGTATTCGTCAGAAATACCAACTACCTCGCTGATCTTGTCGCCGAAGAAACCACCCATCTGATGAATGTGCAGATCCAGTTCTGTTGCCTGCAGGTTCAGCATGCCCATCGCCTGACCGGTATCGTACCAGGAATGCTTATAGACCTGTCCGTTGTGTTCGTACGTTTTGCGCGCAAAAACGGCCAGTAAAACCGGTGCATTTTGTGCCCATATTTTATTGCCATCCATAAGGCTATCCAAAAAACCCCTAAAGGCTTCACCATTATCCTTTGTAGCGTATACAAACCGCCACGGCTGAGCATTCATGCTTGACGGTGCCCAGCGCGCTGTTTCAAACAACTGCTCCAGTTTTTCCTGCTCAACCGGGCGAGAATCGAAAGCCCTTGGACTCCAGCGTCTTTTGGCAAGTTCACCTAAATTTGATTCCTGTATAAGTGTTTGTTCTGTGCTCATATTTAAAATCCGTTCTATTTAACCTTATTTAACCTCTGAATTTCTCCAGCAGACTATCCAGACTCCGGATTTCGTCATCATTCAGATTTCGGAATAAATCGTCAATCTTTCCTTCGATTTTTGGATCCAGGTCCGAAAGTAGCTTCAGCCCCTTGTCGGTTATCGTGATGTCAACTTTCCGCCTGTTTTCCTTGCACGTATGACGGTCTGCTAATCCTTTTTGCTTCAACTTTTCGACAAGTCGTGTGGCGTTGGAACTCTTATCGATCATCCTTTCCTGTATCTCGGATAGATTAACAGGTTCGGGAGACCGGCCTCTCAATATGCGCAAGACATTGTATTGCTGTTCCGTCAGACCACTTTGCCGGAAAATGGCTCCAACTGCCGAAGTCGACCGGCTTGTTGTAACAAGCAAATTCAGCCAGGCCCGTTGTCTGGGACTGGTGAAGTGTGTCATATGTATTTCATGTTCTAAATCCATGCATATAATTTAATATCAAATTATTGTATATACAATAACGCACAGTTACGTTTTTTAGTGTCCATTAGATTTCTTTCTTTCTATATGTCAGAGAAGAGGAAATAGTTGCTCTTTTTTACCGGAGACTATACTCTCGCACACAATCTTTTTTTTCAACAAAACCAAAAACGATCATTATGCCCTGGTACCAGCGAACCATAACCCTGAGAACCCGTTCACGAGGATTTTATCTGATTACTGATGAAGTTCTGGAGCAAATACCGGAATTAGCAAATATTGGTATTGGCATGGCACATTTTTTCATCCAGCACACCAGCGCCGGTCTTACGTTAAATGAGAATGTCGATCCGACAGTTCGTTCTGACTTTGAAACCTTCTTCACAAGGCTGGTCCCCGAGGATATGTCGATGTATCAGCATACCCTGGAGGGTCCGGATGACATGACTTCTCATATTAAATCATCTTTGCTGGGAAGCTCTGTAACTATCCCAATAACGAGGGGAAGACTGAACCTGGGAACCTGGCAGGGTTTATATCTCTGTGAATATCGAAACCGCCCCCATCGCAGGAACCTGGTTATCACCCTGCAGGGATCAGAGTCGTAATGAACCAGGCGTACCGTATGTGCCTGCGCCATCAGATGCGATTGAAAGACAATAAAAAAGCCCGCCAAGCTTAATGCTTTGGCGGGCAACAGCGGAGAGGGAGGGATTCGAACCCTCGGAGCCGGGTAACCGGCTCAACACCTTAGCAGGGTGCCGCTTTCAACCACTCAGCCACCTCTCCGGTCGGTTGATCTCAAATCAAGATTCTAAAAATACAGGAGTTTCTACTGCCGATCAATCCTTATCCGCAGAATTTTCATCCAGGACGTATACCTGGGCCAGATTTCGTCCTTCCTGTGCAAAATCCAATCCATAACCAAGAACAAATTTGGTGGGTATTCTGAAACCCACATAATCAATCTTTACTTCATGACGGGTGGCTTTATTTTTATGCAACAAGGTTACAACAGAAACCGATGCCGGTCGATGCAACTTCATCAGATTCAACAGATAATTGATTGATAGGCCAGTATCCACAATGTCTTCGACCAATATGACATGACGGTCTTCAATATCCGCGTCTAATTTCTTTTTCTCGGTTACCTGTCCCGATGAGACCTTATCGTCTCCGTAACTGCTTAATTTCAAAAAATCAACCTCACAGGGAATTCTTACGTAGCGCATCAAATCGGCAAGAAAGATGAAGGCACCGTTTAACACCCCAATAAATATGGGTTTTTTATCTTCAAAATCACGACTCAACTCATCTCCTAGTTCTGCTATTCTGCTTTGCAGTTCTTCTTTGGTGATCATCTCGCGGAATGTATCACCGTTGCATATTACTTTTTCCGGTGTATAAAATGACATAATAAATAATTACAAAATCGGTTCAATGGTCAGTACTTCAACTGGATTATCCGGACAGCGCACCGATTCGGCGATCCCACCCGGCTCCTGATAAAAAGGTGAACTTTGTTTGCCATAGCCCATCTGTTTTATTGAGTTACTTGGGTATCCTGAAACAATGGATGCTTGATGTGGCCCATCTTCTCCCGAACCTTTTGGGGATATGGCGGGCGAAGATGGAAAGATAACGGCACAAACTTTTTGATCAAAAGAAACCACAACCAGCGCTTCTTTTTTCCTGTGTGATGGAATCTTCCTGTTTGTCAAAAAATCCGAAACCAACTGATGACCTTTCATACCCAGGGGATGAAATCGGTCGCCGTTCTCCCATGGCCTTACCGTTATGGGCCAGTCTGAGGCTTTCAGACTACAATAGAGTTTTTTTCCATACGCCCGGGGATATTCATCTGACAGCGAAAATCGCACAAATTCGATCACCTTTGGGCCGACTTTCAGATCATCTTTAGTAAGGAGAGACGCTTTTGCTTCAACGCGGCTCTCCTTCTCGGTTTTAAACACCAGCAGGTCCCGGTCGCGCCAAGCCTGAATTCCGGGCCCTATGAAGATGTACTGCCCGCTTTGCATTTGACAAATGTTACTCACTTCTCCAAGGCTTCCATGAGTGACAATAAATTCATTTGTATGGTTCTTTTTTATCCAATACCTGATTAAAGCTTTCTGTAATCCTTCTGAAAGGTTGCAAAACCGCACCCAATCCCAGGTATCCCGGTCATTTTCCAGCTGTTTCATGATCATCTCAAGGGCCTGGCCAGTCTGCTGACTCCAGTCGCGCAGCCTGAGAATATTTTGCTGCCAGCCGGGTAACCGTTCATCCAGTTCCGAAGTCCATTCATTCCTCAAAAAATTTCTCGCATAAACAGATTCCAGATTGGATGCATCTTCTCTGTAGGGGATTTCGTACTCATGGGCATATTCTTCGATTTTATTACGGGTAATATCGAGTAAAGGGCGCAGGTAATTACCATCCCAGTAGTCCATTCCAGCCCATGAAAGGGGACCTGACCCTCTCAAAAGCTTCATTAGAATTGTTTCGACCTGGTCATCTCTTTGATGCGCGGTAGCCACACCGACAGCGCCGGTCTCTTCCCGAATCTCCTCGAAAAACCGATATCTCATCTGCCTTGCCCAGTCCTGGAAGTTTCCGTCACCATCCTGGTAGTATACCGAACGTATGTGGTATGGGATACCCATCTGTTCGGCCGATTGGCGGACCAATACCTCATCCGCATCAGATTCG
>DATFNI010000343.1:0-3773 GCA_035266485.1 Balneolales bacterium | reverse complement strand
AAATTCATTGGCAGGAACATTCTCGGGGAGTACAAATTCGCCGTGTTCTTTCAACATAGCCGGAAACATGATGCAGTGAAAAACGATGTTGTCTTTACCAATAAAATGGATCAGTTCCGTATCCTGATCTTTCCAGTATGTTTCCCACAAGCCGGGATTGTTTTTAAGCTCAGCCCACTCCTTGGTGGCAGATATGTAACCGATTGGGGCATCAAACCATACATACAGAACTTTGCCCCCGGCTTCCGGCAACGGCACTTTTACTCCCCATTTCAGGTCGCGGGTGACGGCGCGATCCGATAATCCGTTATTCAGCCAGCTCTTGCATTGGCCCATCACATTCGGCTTCCAGTTTTGACGGGTATCGAGCCACGCTTCGATACCGGGCTGGAGGTCGCCAAGTGGAATGTACCAGTGTTCCGTTTCTTTCAGGATCGGTTTGGCGCCGCTGATCATGCTTACCGGATCCTTTAAGTCGGTAGGCGACAGGGAGCTTCCGCAGTTTTCGCACTGGTCGCCATACGCTTCCGGGAAGGAACAGACGGGACAGGTTCCCTTCACATACCGGTCGGGCAGGAACATATCGGCCTTCTCATCAAAAAACTGCTTTTCAGTCTTTTTCTTGAAAATTCCTTTTTCATACAGGTTGAGGAAGAAATCCTGGGAGGTCTTGTGGTGAACAGGAGAACTCGTCCTTCCAAAATAATCGAAAGAGATGCCGAATTCCTTGAATGTCTTCTTGTTCAGCTCGTGATAGCGGTCAACAATATCTTGCGGTGATACTCCTTCCTTTTCAGCAGCTATCGTAATGGGGACACCGTGTTCATCTGATCCGCAGATGAAGATGATGTCCTGGTTACGTAACCGGCGGTACCGGACAAAAAAATCAGCGGGCAGATAAGCCCCTGCCAAATGTCCTAAGTGAATGGGACCGTTAGCATAGGGCAGGGCCGAAGTTACAAGGGTACGTTTTGCCATCTTTTAAAATCAATCACATTAAAATTTTTTGCACAGACCTGAAAAATACGACAGAATCAGGCGAATAAAAAAAGTCAGATCAACTGGCTGTACTTGTCTAAAAGAGCATAAAGCGCGATACCGGCTGTCACAGACACATTGAGCGAGTGTTTATGACCAAACTGCGGGATCTCGACAAATTCGTCAACAAACGGCAGTAATCCTTCGTCGATACCGGTAACCTCATTCCCCAGCACGAAACATACGGCTTTATCTTCTGGTGGCGTAAAATCAATAAGAGGGTTACTCACATTAGTCTGCTCAACCCCAAGAATGTAGTAATCTTCGGATCGCAATTGATCGATTGCATCCCTGAAGTCTTCGAAATAGCTCCAGGCAACGTGCTTTTCCGCACCAAGTGCGGTTTTAGCAATCTCCGGACGTGGTGGAGTAGGGGTATATCCGGACAAGAGTAACTCATAAAGTCCAAATGCATCAGCCGACCGGAAAACGGAACCTACATTGTGCATGCTTCTGATATTATGCAGCAGAATACGTGTGCGGTCAAAACCATCCGGAATTTGGCGTGCCTGATTGTTATTGAAGATTTCCCGGGTTGTGAGTTTGCGAATATCCATCACCTTTCATTATCTGTTTGCTGGAAAGATAACGATAGGGTCTGTTGTAATACAACGCATTCCGGAACAGATTCTTTACCTACGAATGTGCTATCAGGCCGTAACCAGCTCTTTTTCGTTCTTCCCCGGCAGCTCGTCGGTCTGCAAGGATTCTCTGCGTTCTTTTTCCAGTACATCGGCTAGTGTTTCCATGTAGAGGATCACATCATCGAGCTTGTTTCTTCTCAGGTGTTGCTGGTCGCCGTGAAGAGCACTGGCCACAGCGGGATCAGACAGGTATTCCAGGTTGATAACATCTTCGTAGTCGAATCCGATGTTTTCCAGAGAACGGAATATATCATCAACTTTATGTCCGCTGCCGTCGCAATACAGTTTCGCATGCTCGGTCCATTCATTCAACTCGAAATCGATGGACCGGACAATTTCGTAATCCGACATATCGGTCACCGTCTGGATGAGGTGTCCGCAGTTGCAGCGCCCCATATGTCCCCATTCGTAGCGGGCACCATTCTTTAATCTTTCGGTAGTTTTGAGCAGACTGTGGATAAGTTGAGGGGTTGGTTTAGCCATAATTGCCTGGTTGAGTTATGGAGTCTCTTTTATTATAAACAAGTCCGAATTTCAATCATTCCCTTCATCTTTAGGAAGGCTCTCGAAAAATGATTTCAGACGGCTCTCCTGAATCTTTGTCCATTTAGAATCCCTGAAAACTTTTTTGATCATGTTCATTTTTTGATCATTACTGGCAAAGTGCCGGCAAATGTCTCTGAAGGCGCCGGCCAGACGATAGTTTGCTGTGGCAATGCCCTGGAGAAGGCTCCCGGCAAATGACTGGTTCAGATAGTTCATCTGCCCCAGAACCTGTGCGGCATTTATTCGTGTCTGAAAACCATAGGAACTTGACGTGTAATCCACAAGGGTATGGAGCGAGTACTCATTTCCCAACTGGACATTGATCTCATTCCAGAGAATGCTGACCATGTGTCCCGGGCCATTAACATCTTTTGTCTCATTCAGATATTTAGAGAGATTGCCATCATGACTTTGTACCAGTCGGACAAGGGACGTCGCGATAACCGTATAGGAAGAGTCGGTCAGCATTTTTTCGACATCCGGACGCAATGGGTCCGGTATTTTGGGCATAGCCGTGAGCGCCGCAAGACGGACTGTAACGGAAGAATCCCGAAGAGCCTGTTGCATGACGTTCAATGTCGCCGATGATGAGTCGGGTGCCAGCTGGCGAATGATTTCTGCCTTCAGCTCAGGGAAAGTCTCCGTATGATAGCGGCTGATAAGGAAATTGAGCTTCAGGCCGACAGCTATCGAATCCATGGCTTTGATGGCATCGTACCGGTCGATCATAAATCGTGCCGATGACGCCTGCGCTTCCAGTTCGGGCAGGGACCGCGGAAAATCCGTAGCCTTGATGATATGGCTGCAGGGATCAAAGAGGATATAAGAAACCCTCTTACCCGATATTTTTGGGATGGTTATATCAGTTGAAGCGTTTTGAATCCAGGTTTTTACGCTGTCATAGTTCCCGTCATGGTAATGCACCTCCAAATCGACGGGCATCCGGAACAGATGGGATTCGGCCGTATCGACGGTTGATTGTCTCACGTGGACTACTGTGAGGTTGCTATTAGTGCTATCATTCCATGTGACGTGATAGTATGGCAGGCCCCCCTGATAGATCCATTCATCGAAAAACCACTTCGGGCTTATCCCTAAAACATGTTGAAAAGCGCGATAAAAATCCTGAGTATCAACAAGCCCGTAGGGATGTTGCGTCAGATAATAATTGATAACCCGTTTAAAGGACTGTTTTCCGTAGATCCACGAGAGCATGCCAAGAATAGCCGATCCTTTTTTATAGATGCGTTCATAACCGGCTTTCAGGGATAACAGGGGCAATGTTCCCTTTCTTGCAGCATCCAGAGCAGCCTGCTGCTCCTGGTAACGCATCCATTCGAAATGATCTTCCCCGTAAATCTTCTTCTCAAATAATTTTGCATAGTAAGTGGCAAAACTCTCGTGCAACCAGCCCTCAACGGGGGCACGGGCTGTAACGTAATCGCCAAACCAGTGATGCACCAGTTCATGAATATTCGCATTCAGGTAGTCCTGGTCCAGCGCTTCCCGGTTGTTGACAAAATAAAAATCACCGAAAACAGTGGC
>DATFNI010000342.1:0-5900 GCA_035266485.1 Balneolales bacterium | reverse complement strand
CCACCGTTTTCACCAAACATCGATCCATTCCCAACGATGCGCCCCTCCTTTCCGTTCTGATTCCTTCCGCGGCAATTATTGGATGATCCTGCTGTAACGTTTACACCAATACCGTGTGTTGCTCCGGCAAGTAGTCCATTTACACCATCGTTGACGACTTCAACAGGACAGGATAATCCTAATCGTGAGATCGCCTGCAAATGGGCATTTCTGTCGGATGGAAAGTCGTGTCCTGCTACGCCGAAACCTGCTCCTGCGATATTGGCTTTTTCCACACCTGAGTTTTCCAGCGCTGCCTCAAACGAAGCCAAGAGTACAGCTTCGTGTCCACTATATCCCACACTTTGATGATTGCCTCCGCCTGCCTTTCCAAAACCGACACAGGTACCTGATTCATCTACTATGAGCGCGTGTGTTTTGGACGAGCCAACGTCTATCCCGAGAAAATAATCCATCCGTGTCTCCAAGTATGTATTTGTTGTTATTTATAACCAGTTTACCCATTATTTCGTGTTTTGCATACAATTTCACGCTCTAAATCGGTGATTTCTGAGGAAGGAAACGCCTGATCGGAACAATGGACAAGTATGTTTGAAACAGATACGGTATATGATCTGTCATAAATAGAGACTGTAACTTATCTGCTGCTCGTTTCTGTTAACATCCAGTTAACAGAAATTTTAAGAATATCGTTGCTTGACTTTGGGAATGGTCTGTGAAATAATGTAAACGGTTACAGTAACCGTTTACATTAACTATGAGAAAACGTTCATCTTCAGTAACGATTCGCGATGTGGCAAAAAAAGCAGGAGTTTCTGTTGCTACAGTTAGTCGCTATATTAACCGAAATACTCCTGTTTCCCCTGAGGTTGCTAAACGGGTGAAGAGTGTTATGACAGAGTTACGGTATGTACCCCACGCAGCGGCGCGCAACCTGGCAACCCGCAAAACCCGTGTTATTGGCTTACTACTAAATAATTTACACAATGATTTTTTTGTTCCACTTTTAAACGGTATTGAGGCTGTTGTTCGTAAAATGGGGTATAACCTGATTGTAGCGACTTATCATGCAGATATTCGAAATGAAACAGCCCCACCAGTTGGACCTCATAATACAGACGGATTACTTGTCTTTTCCGATGGGCTAATCGATGAAGATCTTGTCAATTTGAATGAAACGGGATTTCCAATGGTATTGGTGTATCGCACTCCTCCGGCTTCGACCTCTATTCCGAGTGTCACCGTTGAAAATGTGGAGATAACAAAAAAATTAATTGAACATCTGATCCGCGTGCATGGAAAACGACGGATTTTGTTTTTAAGAGGCCCTCTCCACCAGGAGGATTCAATATGGAGGGAAACAGGTTATAAAAATGCCCTGGCTGAAAACGGAATTCCTTTTGACGAAAATTTTATTTTAAACGGAGAATTTGAAAGGGACGTTTCCTTTGATGTTATGAACTCTTTTCTTGAAAATGGCAGGCGTGTCGATTTTGATGCTATTTTCACAGGTGATGATGATGCGGCTATCGGGGTTTTACGCTCACTACGGAAACACGGTCTTAGTGTGCCAGAAGATGTTGCGGTTGTAGGGTTTGACGATCTTGGTTTCGCCCCTTTTCTAAATCCGCCTTTGACCACAGTCCGTGCCCCCACTGAAGAAGTGGGAAGAACTGCAGCTGAGAAATTATTCGGTCTTATTGAGGATCAGCCAATAAACGAAGTGATGATGCTCCCTACGGAGATCATTTTTCGCCGCTCATGTGGTTGTACATTATGAGCACAGAATCTAACTGCAAAGGAGGTGAGTGCCTTCAAAGATAATTGTCAATCCGTTTTACCAAATGTCGATTCAAAAAAAATAGTATGAGGAGAATTCTCACCATGAAGAAACTACTGTACGTTTTGTCTCTCTTGATCATCGCATCGATGGTCCTCGCTGCCTGTGGCAGCGCGGCGACTCAGGCCCCTGCGGCTGAAGAACCGGCTGCCCCTGCTGCTCCTGCTGAACCTGCCACAGGTGATAAAGTCCAAATCCGTTGGTTCGTAGGTCTTGGTACCGGCACGGATCCTGAGCAGGTTACTACTCAGGAAGAAGTTGTTTCAGATTTCAATGCTTCACAGGATAAGATCGAGCTTGTTCTTGAAATCGTTCCTTTCGACAGCGCACGCGACACACTATCCACACAGATCGCTTCCGGCGCTGGCCCCGATATTGTTGGCCCAGTAGGTTGGGGTGGTTCCAACGACTTCTATGGCCAATGGCTTGATATTTCGCCTTACATGGGTGACTTTGACACTTCCATCTTCGATCCTGCTTTGGTCAAGTTCTACCAGACCGAAGAAGGTCAGGTAGGTTTGCCTTTTGCTGTGTATCCCGGCGCCATGTACTTCCAGCCTGCCATGTTTGATGAAGCCGGTTTGAACTACCCGCCCCAGGTTTATGGCGAAAAGTATGTCATGCCCGATGGAACCGAAGCTGACTGGAATTGGGAAACCATCACCGAAGTCGCACGTCTTTTGACCGTTGACGTGAACGGTTTGAATTCCACTGAAGATGGCTTTGACGTCACCAACATGGTCCAGGTCGGTTATACGCCACAGTGGCAGTCTGTCCTCTCAGTCGGCACCTTCTACGGCGGCGCCCAAAAGATCTACTCCGGCGATGCAAAGGGTTCCTACGAGTCAACTATCCCCGATAGCTGGAAAGAGGGGTGGAAGTGGTACTATGATGGTATGTGGGGTGACCAGCCCTTTATCGCCAATGGTCCGCTCTCCGGTGCTCCTGAATTCGGCAACGGCAATGTCTTCAACGCTGGTAAAGCAGCCATGGGTTTGACGCAAACCTGGTACACCTGCTGTCTTGCTGACATGGTCGCTTCTGGCTTGGAATTCCAACTTGGCATTCAACCCATCGGTGCAAACGGTGAAGTTGCCGGCCGCGTGGATGCAGATACGTATCGCATTCTCAAGGGCACACAACACCCTGATGAGGCTTTTGAGGTGCTCGCTTATCTCCTCACCACTGGTGCTGATAAACTTCTGCCTGTATACGGTGCCATGCCTGCCGTCGCTTCCAAGACCGATGCCTTCTTTGCACAGAAGTCTGAACAGTATCCGTTCGTGACCGATGCAAGCTGGAACGTCTTCATTCAGGGTCTTGCTTACCCCGATACCCCGAGCTCTGAGCAATACCAGCCAAACTCCATCAAGGCCACCGCTCGCTTTGCAACATTCTTTGACCTGATGAACAACACAGAAGGCCTTGACTTTGATGCAGAATACCAGAAACTGGTAGATGACCTCAACGTAATTTACAACGAGTAAGTCAAGTTCGAGTATTATTGGGTGGACAGGCAACTGCCTGTCCACCCAATGTAAATTTATCAGGTAAAGGAGTATCCCATGCTTGAACAATTTCAGGAATTTTCAAAAAGAAGACGGACGAAGGTTTCATTGCGCGCGATGTCGTCCATTGCCCGTCGGGAAATGAGAAATGGCTTCACCTTTCTTTCCCCCTGGCTTTTTGGATTTATTGCCTTTACATTTTTGCCGATGATAGCGACCCTGTTCTTTAGTTTCATTGATCTAAATATTACAGACGGTATCTTCAGTACCCCGAAATTTGTTGGCTTTGACAATTATGTTCAAATGTGGAAGGATCCTCAAGCTGGTATAAATCCGACTGTCTGGTTTGCAAGCAAGACCCCCAGCTCAATGTTGATCACGATAAAGTTTGCGCTTTACGCCCTACCTATCGGGATTTTTTTGCCTTTGGGTGTGGCTTTACTTATGAACAATAAGCACCTGAAGGGACAATTTATTTTCCGTTCTTTATTCTATATGCCTTTTATCGTTCCCTTTGTGGCGAGTGTTTTCCTGTGGGGAGGAATGCTCAACACAGAGACTGGTTGGATCAATCGTTTCCTTATTTTCCTGGGAATGGCCAAAGACGCTGTACCGGGATGGGCAAATGACGTTAATTGGGTCTATCCTACCTATGTGATCATGGGTATATGGGGCATTGGCAATGCCATGTTGATCTTCCTGGCTGGTTTGCAAGGCGTGCCTACTGAGTTATACGATGCGGCAGATGTAGATGGCGCGAATTCATGGAAAAAATTCTGGAACATTACTTTTCCCATGATCTCACCCGTCATTTTCTATAACCTGACATTGAACATCATTGGCCTTTTTCAATATTTCCTTGTGCCGCTTGTTGTCAATAATGGTACTGGGCGTCCCGGTGGGGCAACCATGTTCTACAACCTTTATTTGTATAAAACATTCTTCACGTATCAGGATATGTCCTATGGGTCAACCCTGGCGTGGTTCCTGTTTTTAGTTATTCTGGCAATTACCCTTGTATTGTTTGGCACAGCAAAATACTGGGTTTATTACGCAGGCGATACAAGATCTTAAAGGAGACCAGCATGAATAAGAATATTCTCAACGGTTTAAATACCACATTTGTTACGATAATTGTTCTTAGTCTTCTGCTCGTCTTTTTATCACCCTTTGCTTTTATGATCTTCACATCATTAAAGACTCGTGAACAAATTTCAGTTCTCGGCGCACCAATCTGGCCTGCCAAACAACCAAAATTTACTTATAATGATAAAGAGGTTGATGTTTATAAAGTTCCCTTGGCGCAGTGTGCGGGGTTTGATCCTGGTACCACAGAAATTCGAAATCTTGCCATTGCACAACCGGGAAGACAGGAAAGTACATTTGTTGACCCCAGCGATCTGGGAAGGGGGGAATTCGTGTGCCAGGTTTCGTACCGTGCACTTGATCGGCCATGGACATTATCTCCTACGTGGGAAAACTATAAGACTGTATGGGAAACCATTCCAAACGGTTACCCGCGATTGCTGGGTAATACGATCTTCTATGCTGTCGTTACCATGATCGGTACCGTAATTTCCTGTATTCTGGTGGCATATGGATTTGCACGCTTTCGCTTCCAGGACGTGATATGCTCTTTATTATTCTTATCTCTACTCTTTTTCTACCCGGTGCAGTGACAATCATTCCCACCTACTCATTCTGGCAAAAATTAGGCCTTGTAGGCACCTGGTGGCCTCTTATTGTGCCTCACTTCTTTGCCAACGCTTACAACGTATTTTTGTTCCGGCAGTATTTTATGACCCTTCCGCGTGAGATAGATGAGTCTGCCATGATGGACGGTGCTGGACCACTTAGAATTCTATGGTCAGTCATCATTCCACAATCCTATCCAGTGATTATCGCTGTGGTTGTATTCCATATCGTATTCGCATGGAATGATTATTTTGGACCGCTTATTTATCTTTCTACATCGACAAAGAACTGGCCGATCTCAGTAGCGCTTTCGTCTTTCAACGGCATTTATGGTCAATCGCCGCAATTAATCCAGGCTGGGGCAATGCTTGCCCTTATCCTGCCAGTCATCCTTTTCTTTGTTGCCCAACGTTTCTTCATCCAGGGCATTGTGATTACAGGCGTCGAGAAATAATATGCTCAAAGTTGCGGTCATTGGCGGTGGCTCTACTTATACTCCTGAACTTGTCAACGGTTTTCTCGCACGAATGGAACAATTCCCGCTTGATGAACTATGGTTGATGGATATTGACGAGGAACGGCTCAAAGTCGTTGGTGGATTTGCTCAGCGTATGGTGGAAGCCAAGAGATCTCCGTTCAAAGTTGTTCTGTCAACGAATCAACGGGAAGCAATTAAAGACGCTTCCTACGTGACCACGCAACTGCGCGTCGGCCATATGGAAGCCCGCCGCCGGGACGAATATCTCGGTCTACGCCATTGCTTGATCGGGCAGGAGACTACCGGTGTTGGCGGTATGGCAAAAGCTCTTCGTACCATCCCAGTGATTTTGAAGATTGCGCAGGATATAAAAGAAGTA
>DATFNI010000341.1:0-8196 GCA_035266485.1 Balneolales bacterium | reverse complement strand
GACCAGATAAATAAAGCCACTTTTTATATCCCTCAGATTCACTGCCGATCCTGTATCTGGCTGCTTGAAAACCTGGGACGCCTGGATCCCGCTATCACCGGGTCACGCGTCGATTTCCTGAAACGCAAGGTCTCGGTTACGTTTGATTCATCGGGAATCAGCTTGCGGGAGGTTGTCGAACTGATGGCGTCGATCGGATATGAGCCTCAGATCAACCTGGATCAGATCAACCGGTCGGTCAAAAAACAGAACAAGCGAAGCCTGTATATGAAGATGGGGGTGGCCGGTTTTGCATTCGGCAATGTCATGCTGTTTAGCCTGCCGGGTTATTTCGACCCCAATCTGGAAAGTAATTTCAGGGTTGTATTTGGTTATCTAAGCGTAGCACTTGCCCTCCCTGTTCTTTTCTACAGCAGCCAGGATTACCTTCGCTCGGCGTGGGCTGTGATACGCCAGCGCCGCATCAACATGGATGTCCCGATTTCCATCGGAATCCTGGCCCTGTTTCTACGGAGTCTTTTTGTCGCGAACACGTTCGGGACGGGCTTCGGAGCCGGATATTTGGATTCGTTTACCGGCCTGGTGTTTTTCCTGCTGATCGGTAAATGGTTGCAGCAGAAGACACATGACACATTGTCATTTGACCGCGATTATACATCCTACTTCCCGCTTTCCATAACACGAATTGCAGAGGGTGTCGAAAATAGCGTGGCAGTGAGTTCCCTTGGTATTGGCGATCGCATCCTGCTGAGGAATCAGGAACTAATCCCTGCCGATTCCGTCCTGATTTCCGAAAATTGTCTGATTGATTATAGCTTTGTTACCGGGGAATCGGTTCCCGTTGAAAAGAAAAAGGGAGAAATCGTATATGCAGGCGGTCGTATCATAGGTAATGCCGCTGAGATGGTGGTGTCGCGCGAGGTATCCCGAAGCTATTTGACCCAGCTTTGGAATAACGAAGCATTTAACAAGAAGGATGAGCATCCTGTAATCGAGCAAATAACCGATCGCGCCGGGACCTGGTTTACGATTGGTGTGTTTTGTGTTGCTGTCATCGCCTCATTGTTCTGGTTGCCGGTGAGCAGTTGGACTGCAGTAAACGTGTTTACCTCGGTACTGATCGTTGCATGCCCCTGTGCCCTGGCTCTTTCCGCCCCATTTACTCTTGGTACGGCAATGAATGTTTTTGGGCGCAACGGACTATACCTGAAAAATCCGGCAGTAGTGGAACGCATGTCCCGCATAAATTCGGTGGTTTTTGATAAGACCGGAACTCTGACTCAGGGTGATGGCATGAGGGTAGAGTGGCAGGGATCGAAATCCGGCAGTGAGTTTAAAGATGGATTAACCAGCCTGTTTTCGCAATCCGGTCACCCATTGAGCCGCAGGTTGTCACGTTTCCTTTTGGATGATGCCTCAGGAAAGAAAACGGTTGAAGATTTTGTGGAAGAACCCGGTTCCGGTTTGAAGGGCAGAATAGGCCGTGTTAATTATGTCGCCGGTTCTGCTGCATGGCTGGAGCAAAACGGAGTACGGGTATCGGCTGATTATAGTAATGATGTGTATGGGGCAGCAGTATACGCCGGTGCAGACGATCAGTATATCGGCAGATATGTTCTGAGGCATGCTGTACGTGATGGACTCGATGGTCTCACTCATCATTTACATGAGGATAAAATTGGCCTGAGATTGCTATCGGGAGACGACGATAACGAGAAATCACTTATCTCTACCCGTTTTCCCGAATTGAATGAAATGTACTTTCACCAATCGCCCTATGACAAGCTTGCTTTCATCAAGGAACGACAGGAGCGTGGCGAACAGGTGATGATGATTGGCGACGGACTTAATGATGCCGGGGCATTGCGCCAGAGTGATGTCGGCATGGCGGTCACCGATCAGCCAGGCGGCTTTTCACCCGCCTGCGATGCCATTGTTGAGGGCGATCGTATTGCGCAACTCAACCGGTTTCTGTCTCTCTCACGCAGCAGCATGCATCTTATTTACGCCAGTTTTGCGATCTCCCTGATTTACAATATCACAGGACTCACATTTGCCGTACAGGGACTGCTATCACCGCTCGTAAGTGCCGTTCTGATGCCCCTGAGCTCTATTACCATCATTGTATTTACAACTGCCGGCACCTGGTGGCTGGCACGGAGGAAAGGACTGATATCATGGCAGTAATATTTGTACTCATAAGTTTTAGTCTGCTGGTTGCACTGATCTTTCTCGCCTTTTTTATCTGGTCGGTTCGCAGCGGCCAGTACGAAGATCAGTACACGCCATCGGTCCGCATATTATTTGATGACAAAAAAGAAAAACCAATAAAGCACACAAACAAAAACAATAAGGAGTAGTAAATGGCTCTGGAAACCTTCAGATACGATAACCGCGTCGTACGTAAGTTTGCCGTAGCCACGGTAACGTGGGGGATTATCGGATTTTTGGTCGGTTTGACGATTGCAATAAAATTGTTTGCACCAAAATTCCTGGGATATATACCCGAGCTTACCTTCGGCCGGCTGCGTCCGCTTCACACCAATGCGGTAATCTTCGCATTCGCAGGTAATGCCATATTTTTGGGAGTATATTATTCGCTGCCTCGTTTGCTGAAAACGCCAATGTACAGCAAGCTTCTGAGCAACATTAACTTCTGGGGATGGCAACTTATTATTGTAGGGGCTGTGATCACCCTGCCTCTTGGATTCACCACCAGCAAGGAATATGCCGAACTCGAATGGCCCATCGATATTGCCATTGCCGTCGTATGGATTATTTTCGGCTGGAATATGATAGCGTCCATCTTAAAACGCAGGGAGAAGCACCTGTACGTTGCAATTTGGTTCTATCTGGCCACGTTTATTACCGTGGCTGTTTTGCATGTTGTAAACTCATTGGAGATCCCGGTTACCTTGTTTAAGAGCTATCCGATCTATGCCGGCGTGCAGGATGCACTTGTGCAGTGGTGGTATGGTCACAACGCTGTGGCATTCTTCCTGACTACTCCCTTTCTGGGCATCATGTATTATTTCATTCCGAAGGCATCCAACCGTCCTATATACTCCTATCGGTTGTCCATTATACACTTCTGGGCGCTGATCTTCATCTATATTTGGGCGGGTCCGCACCACCTGTTGTACACGGCGCTTCCGTGGTGGGCACAGTCGCTCGGCACCGTTTTTTCCATCATGCTGATCGCACCGTCCTGGGGTGGCATGCTCAACGGTCTGCTGACCCTTCGTGGAGCCTGGGACACGGTTCGTGAGAGTCCGGTTCTGAAATTCCTTGTTGTCGGTGTTACGGCTTACGGCATGGCGACGTTTGAGGGTCCGATGATGTCGCTCAAGAACGTGAATGCCATCACGCACTACACCGATTATGTAATTGGCCACGTTCATACGGGTGCGTTGTTGTGGAATGGCGGACTCTCGTTTGCCATACTCTACTTCATCATTCCTAAAATTTATGATACTGAGCTCTGGTCGAAGAAGCTGGCTAATTACCACTTCTGGTTTGCTACCCTTGGAGCCCTCTTCTATGTGATCCCGATGTATTTCGCCGGTATCACCGAAGGGCTGATGTGGAAGGAATTCACACCGCAAGGGTTCCTGCTCTATCCCAACTTTCTCGAAACAGTACGTCAGGTCATCCCGATGTATATGATTCGTGCTTTTGGAGGTACAATGTTCATCACCGGTGCGGTTTTGATGGTCATCAACCTGTACAAGACGGCCAGGCAAGGCACATTTGTACCGGAGGTCGAAGATTCGGCTTATCCATTGGTGAAGAAAGCCGAGGCACGCGGTACGACACCCTTCCACCGCTGGCTCGAAAGCAAACCCGTAATGTTCAGTACCCTCACGCTTATCGCCATTTTAATAGGTGGTCTTGTTGAGTTCCTTCCAACGGCTTTGATTAAGTCGAATGTGCCGACCATAGCCAGTGTGAAACCGTATACCCCTCTGGAACTGCAGGGGCGCGATATATATATCCGGGAAGGCTGTAACAACTGCCACTCACAGATGATCCGTCCATTCCGTTCGGAGACAGAGCGTTATGGGGAATACTCCAAACCCGGAGAATTTGTCTATGATCACCCGTTCCTGTGGGGATCGAAGCGAACCGGACCCGATCTGCAGCGTGTGGGCGGGAAGTATCCCGATTCGTGGCATTTCATGCACATGAAAGATCCCACGTCAACGTCTCCCGGATCAATCATGCCTGCGTTTACCTGGCTGTATACCCAGAACCTGGATACTTCAACCACAGAGGCGAAGATTCGGGTAATGCAGGATCTTGGCGTGCCTTATCCACAGGGATACGACAAGGTTGCCAATGCAGATCTTGAAAAGCAGGCTGCGTCCATTGCCAATGATTTGAAAACCAATGGATTTGATGCAGACAAAAATAAGGAGATTATTGCGGTCATTGCATACTTGCAGCGCCTTGGAACCGACATCAAAGCCAGTGAACATAAAACGGCCTCAACCGGTAACAGCAGAAGTGGTTCAGCCACAACAGCCGGCATGAATTAATGCAGAGAGGAAACCATGTATAAAGAAGTATTGCAATCAATCGAGGGAATAGAAAGATATCCGGTTATTTCACTGGTGATCTTCTTTCTGTTCTTTGTGGTGTTGCTGTACCTGGTCCTTCGATCGGACAAGGGGTGGCTGCATCACATGGCACAATTACCGTTAAATGATCCCGAATTAAGTAAAGAAAATCAGGAATCGGAGGACCCTATTCATGGCTGAGGATAAGAAAAAACCTAAGAACATCATTTTTGAGGATGAGAAAGATAAGCTCATACAGGATCACGACTATGACGGGATCCAGGAGTTGAACAATCCCCTGCCGCGCTGGTGGCTGTATGGGTTTTATTTTTGTATCGCTTTTGCGGTAGGTTACATGCTTTATTATCATGTTTTTGGATGGGGTCCAAACGCCCAGCAGGAATATCAGCAGGAAATGGCCTATGCTGAAACGCATTATAAAGATGTAAGGGATAAAACATCGGATGAGAATAATAATGGGCTGGATCAGAAGGAATATGAGGTCCTGACTGATGCCGCCAGCCTTAAAGACGGGGATAAGCATTTTCATGCCGTCTGTTTTGCCTGTCACGGGGCACAGGCGCAAGGTATGGTCGGACCAAATCTGACCGATGAATACTGGCTTCACGGTTGTAAAATCAACCAAATCATGAAGAACATCACAACGGGTTTCCCGGATAAGGGGATGCCTCCGTTTGGTGGCGGCCCGACTCTTGATCAGAAACAGCTCCAGGAAGTGGCGAGCTATATCATTTCTTTGCAGGGGTCAAATCCTCCCAATCCGAAACCGGTTGACATGTCGCGCGCCAAGAAGTGCGATGTGAAGGCAGTAAACGAGTTCGAACATGTTGATACGGAACACTAATGGTTAGCAGTGTCTTTTTCTCGAACGGACTTAGAGGGAAGTTGTTCCGGCGCTTTATCACTAGCAGCTTGCTGAACTATAAAACGCGGTGTAACACCTTCCTTAGTCCGCTCTCAAGGGAGGATACTTTCTTGACGGTGTCCCCAGCGTACCTTTTGAGATCTTAAATAAATTCGAAACAACAACCAGTTAATGTCCACCAATAATAATCAAAGAGACTCTTTTCGGGATCATGTCGGTTCCCTGACAATGGATGGGAAACGCAACTGGATCTTTGCCAAAAAGCCGTCCGGACGATACTACAAGGCCCGTGAAATGGTGGCGGCATTCCTGCTGATCATCTTTTTTGCGGGGCCATTCATAACTATTCACGGTCATCCGCTTCTTCAGTTGAATGTGCTTGAGCGGAAGTTCGTGATTTTCGGTTTTGTATTCTGGCCATCGGATTTTTACCTGATAGTGCTGGCTGCACTCACACTGGTGTTGTTCATCGTTCTTTTTACGTCCATCTTTGGGCGGGTATGGTGCGGATGGACTTGCCCGCAGACCATCTTCATGGAGATGGTGTTCCGAAAAATAGAATATTGGATTGAAGGGGATTGGTCCGCCCAGAAGCGACTCAACAGCGGACCATGGAATCGCGAGAAAATTGTGAAAAAACTTGGCAAGCATGCCATCTTTTATGTGATTTCTTTCCTCATCGCTAATGTGTTCCTGGCCTATGTCATTGGTATTGATGCGCTATGGAAGATCATTACCGATCCTCCCAGTGAACATCTGACCGGACTGACCATTATAAGCCTGTTCAGTTTGGTCTTTTATGGCGTCTTTTCGCGTTTCCGTGAACAGGTATGCCAGTTTGTATGTCCGTACGGCCGCTATCAGTCGGTGCTGGTTGATGAGGACTCCATAGCCGTCACCTATGATTTCATACGCGGAGAGCCGCGCGGGAATCCGAAGAAGCTGAAGAAACAGAAGAAGGCAGCCGTATCACAGCAACAAGTCGATGTTGTAGCCATGGCCTCAGGGGCAGCAACCGGGCTTCCGGAAGTCAGCGATCTGGGTGATTGTATTGACTGCGGTCAGTGCGTGAGGGTCTGCCCGGCTGGTATTGACATCCGCAACGGAATACAGATGGAGTGTATTCAGTGTACGGCCTGTATCGATGCATGTGATGAAGTAATGGGTAAGATTGACAAGCCGCGTGGCCTTATCCGGTACGCATCATATAATGATGTAAAAGAAAAGAAGCACAGCTTTAAGCTGACACCAAGGGTGATGGGCTATAGTGCGGTATTACTGATTCTGCTGACGTTGTTGGTTGGTCTGTTTTTCAGCCGTTCGGAAACGCAAACGATTATTTTACGTGATCCCGGTACGTTGTACCAACAGTTGCAGGATGGGCAGTACACCAACATTTACAGTTATAAGTTCATCAACAAGACCTTCGATACCAAAAGTGTTGAAATTAAAGTTCTGAAACCTGCCGACGGCACCATTACCCTTATTGGTTTGGCACAAACGGTAGGTCCGCAAAGTATCCAGCAAGGACATTTCTTCCTTGCCATTCCAGCCAGCGACATGCAGCCCGGTCGGACTGAAGTCGAATTTGCCGTTTATTCTCAGGGCAAAATGCTTGACAGAGTAACCTCGTCATTCATAGGTCCGGATAAACTCAATGGACACAACGATTCAAATAGCAAACAACAATGAAAAAATTTCACTGGAACTGGGGTTGGGGCATCTTCACATTTTATGTGTTTTTCATGCTGGCGACGCTGGCATTCGTGTTTTTTACCCTTGGAGTTGATGAAGATCTGGTAACACACGATTATTATGACCAGTCGCTGGTATATCAAAAGCACATTGATGCCACCCAAAATGCACTGGACGTAAGCCATCCGGTAACATGGAAAGTTGAAAATGCCGGTAGCCGGCTTTTCGTGTCATATCCTGCAAAGCTGGTAAGCGGTACGATCACATTGTATCGGCCTTCAAATTCAGCCCTGGACCGGGTTATCAATATACAGCCCGATAGCTCCTCCAGCCAGGTCATCGGACTTCAGAGCCTGGAGGGCGGTTACTGGAAGGTTAAAGTAAACTGGAAAGAAGGGGACAAATCCTATTACCAGGAATCCCGGCTGGTGCTTAATCGAAAATAAATCAGATGCTCCACCCTCTCAGGTGATACAAAGAGTACATGTACGAAACAGCATTTCTCATAGGGTTGGTTGGAAGCGCGCATTGCGTGGGAATGTGCGGACCGATAGCTCTGGCTTTGCCGGGAAGCGGCGGGGATCGCACGTACATGGTCATCGGCAGAATTTTGTACAACCTGGGACGTGTTATGACCTATGCCTTTTTGGGAGCTCTGATCGGAATCGCCGGCCATCAAATCAAGCTGGCAGGATACCAGCAGACGTTATCGATTATCACCGGGGTTGTCATCTTGTTATTTGCTATCTTACCCTCCAGGGCAGGCGGGCAATTGCTTCAACTGCCGGGTCTCAATCGTATCTGGGGCTTTTGGCAAAGATCAGCAGCCCGGCTTTTCAGGATGTCCGGTTTACGTTCTATGTTTTTGATTGGTCTGCTAAACGGTTTTTTGCCCTGTGGTCTGGTCTATGCAGGGTTGGCAGGGTCGTTGATTACAGGATCCGTTCAGGGTGGCTTTGTTTACATGATGTTGTTTGGTCTTGGGACATTCCCACTGATGCTGATTACTTCAATTTTACCGGGAGTGATTACATATAAAACAAGACAGAAGTTGAA
>DATFNI010000340.1:0-4701 GCA_035266485.1 Balneolales bacterium | reverse complement strand
CTGCTTCCTGCCTCAAACACACGATCGAGGGCGACTACAACCTGGCGACTGTTGATGAGGTTGAAAAACTGATGAGCGGTGACGCCTCCGGAAGAGTATCAAGGTAATTTTGAATGTTGAATTTTGAATTTTGAATTAATTAAGAAACTGTCGGCAGTTAATATCCTATTGTTGACAGCTTTAGCACTTTAGCACTTTAACACTTTAACACTTCCACACGCTCCTATGGCGAGATTCACAAGAATTCAAACAGCGACTAAGATGCTGGAAACCGGTATGGTACCGGTTTTCTATAATGCAGACCTGCAGACTGCCAAAGATGTGCTTAAGGCATGTTATGAAGGCGGGGTTCGGGTTTTTGAGTTTACCAACCGCGGCGAATTTGCTCATGAAGTATTTGGTGAGCTAAATAAATATGCTGCCCGTGAGATGCCTGAGATGATATTGGGTGTGGGTTCAGTAGTAGATCCCGGAACCTGCTCTCTCTATATACAATTGGGAGCCAACTTTATTGTATCGCCGGTACTTAAGGATGAGATGGCCCGTGTATGCAATGCACGGAAAATCATGTGGATACCTGGTTGCGGATCATTGACGGAAATCAACCGTGCAGAAGAAGCCGGTGCTGAAATCGTCAAGATTTTCCCTGCCACGCAGGTTGGCGGACCCCAATTTGTTGCAGCGGTTAAAGGGCCCTGCCCATGGACCAGCATTATGCCGACAGGCGGGGTGGCCCCGACTGAAGAAAATCTTAAAGCCTGGTTCGATGCGGGAGTGGCATGCGTCGGTATGGGATCTAAACTCTTGACCAGGGAAATAATATCTAAAAAAGATTTTGGAGGGCTGAAAGACAAGGTGGCTGAAACATTGTCTTTGATAGCTTCTCTGAAAAAAAGCTAGTCCTCTTAATATCATTTAAAAACAAAAGGCAGCAATGAATAACTTAAAAACAGGGCCGGGATCACCTGGTGATATAGATATACAGACGCTTACCAGCAAAGGATCATTTCGCTGGACAATTTGTGCACTGCTCTTTTTTGCAACCACGATCAATTATATCGACCGGCAAGTCATTGGTATCCTGGCACCGACTCTCCAGAAAGAGATCGGATGGACCGATCTGGAATATGGATATATCGTAACCGCATTCCAGGCAGCCTATGCTATTGGACTCCTCCTGGTGGGCCGTTTCATCGATAAAATCGGAACGAAGATCGGTTACAGTATTTCGATGTTTGTGTGGAGTCTTGCTGCAATGGGGCATGCCCTGGTAGAGACCGTATTAGGATTTGGCATTGCCAGGTTTTTCCTTGGCCTGGGTGAATCGGGCAACTTCCCGGCTGCTATAAAGGGGACGGCTGAATGGTTTCCCAAAAAAGAGCGGGCCCTGGCTACCGGACTCTTCAATTCTGGTGCTAACGTCGGTGCCGTCGTTGCTCCTCTGGTTGTCCCCTGGCTGACATTGACCTATGGCTGGCATGCCGCATTTGTTTTTACAGGATCTCTGGGTTTTATCGTCCTGATTCTGTGGATATGGATTTATAGACTTCCGGAAGACCATCCGTGGGTGAAAAAGGGGGAACTGGAATATATAAAAAGCGACCCGGTTGATACGCACACCGAAAAAGTGCCATGGCTGAAATTATTGAAATACAGGCAAACCTGGGCATTTGTGGTCGCGAAGTTCATGACTGATCCGATATGGTGGTTTTACCTGTATTGGCTCCCCTCGTTCTACAGTGAACGGTACAAATTGAATCTGGCCCATCTGGGCTTGCCATTGGTAGTGATCTATACCATGACCAGTGTCGGGAGTATCGGTGGCGGCTGGCTTTCGTCGGTATTCATTAAGCACAACTGGACCATAAACAAAGGCCGTAAGACGGCCATGATCATATGTGCCGTTTGTGTGATTCCCATAATATTCGCATCGGTCGTTTCCAACCTTTGGTTGTCGGTATTTCTGATCGGACTGGCAGCAGCTGCACACCAGGGCTGGTCGGCGAACCTGTTTACGACGGCGTCCGATATGTTCCCGAACAGGGCGGTTGCATCCGTTGTTGGACTGGGGGGTATGGCCGGTTCCATTGGTGGTATGCTCATCGCTACTGCCGCTGGGCTCATCCTGCAAATTACTGGACATTACCTGCTTCTGTTCCTGATTTGTGGTTTTGCCTATGTGATCGCGTTCGTAATCTTCCACTTCCTTGTACCCGAGATGGAAGAAGCACCTATTTTTGAAAATGCCTGATAATTTGATTTTGTAACCAAAAGTGACGGGGAATGAAAAGAGCTGATTTTTTAAAATCCGGGTTGTCGCTTCTCGCGACCACGGCATTCGGCAATCCATTATTCCGCCGTAGCGGTTTCGGCATTCCCGGAAGTCAATCTTCAGGATCCTCGTCATATAATGTCATATTTATCCTGGCAGATGATTTGGGATACAACGATTTAGGCTGTTATGGGCAAAAGGATATCCTTACTCCCAATGCCGATAAACTGGCTGATGACGGTATGCGGTTCACGCAGTGTTATGCGGGTTCGACGGTGTGCGCCCCGTCCCGCAATACACTGATGACCGGTCAGGATACCGGGCATTGCACGGTTCGCGGGAATTATCTTCTGAATGGGGATAAGAGAGTGAGGATCCCTCTGCAAAAAACCGATTATACCGTCGCCGATATGTTGAAGCAGCATGCGAAGGAAACCGGCATGATCGGCAAGTGGGGACTGGGTAATGCCGGATCAACGGGTATCCCGAATAAACAGGGTTTTGATTATTGGTATGGGTTTCTGGATCAGCATCATGCTCACGATTACTACCCGACATACTTGTGGGAGAATGAACATAAAGTGACATTGAAGGGCAACCTGAACGGCCAGAAGAAGGAGTATGCCCATGACCTGTTTACAGAACAGGCACTAAACTTCATCAGAAAGAACCGGGATGATCCTTTCTTCCTGTATTTGCCATACACTATTCCACATGCCAAATACGAGATACCTGACACAGAACCTTATACCAATAAGGACTGGACGCATGTCGAAAAAGTATATGCGGCGATGGTTACCCGGCTCGATCGCGATCTCGGAAGGATCAGATCGTTGCTTCGGGAACTGGACATCGATAAAAAGACGATCATTTTCTTCACTTCGGATAACGGAGCGGCAGAGAAATGGAAAGGCCGCTTTAACAGCACAGGTATCTTTCGTGGTATAAAAAGAAGCATGTACGAGGGCGGGCTCCGGGCCCCGATGATTGTCGCGCTTCCGGGGGTGATTCCCGCAGGTAAGGTAAATGAGATGCCGTGGTATTTTCCGGATGTGATGCCTACCCTGGCCGACATATATGGCATCAAGCCTCCCGGTAATATCAATGGGGTGAGTGTCTGGCCGGCATTGCAGGGGAACCCGCAGTCGATGAAGGACCGGATTTTCTACTGGGAATTTTTTGTGGTTCCTCCACACAATATCTTTAAACAGGCCATCAGGTGGAATAACTGGAAGGCAGTGAGGAACTCCGCTCATGCGCCGATTGAGTTGTATGATCTTTCAACGGACCCCTCTGAAAGTCACGATATTGCGAGTTCCAATCAAGTCATTGTGTCTAAAATGAATGGATGGATGAAAACGCAGCGAACGCCGTCGCCATTCTGGCATATCACGGGATAGAGGCAGGTGATGACAACGAGCTCGCTATTCTCGTATCCTTCTCTGGTGAATGATCCGTCGCTATCCGTTGTATATGTAATGTTACCGGAATCATATAAGGAATTAGAAAGACAGCAGACAACACGGATTTTGGGGATTCACAGTTTTGAATGCTTCAGAGAAACGGTGTGACGGAGAATGGAATTTATTGACTTTTGATTTTGCACAAACATTTCGGCAAGATGACCATATCTTGCAAACAATCTTAAATTGAAATCCAAAATAAAAAGAAACTGATTATGGAAGTCAGACACCCAACGCATCCTTTAGATGCCAAAGCGTATAGCTCAGAACGATTGCGCCAGGAGTACGTACTGGACAACCTGATGACAGAGGGTAGGATTACCCTGGTATATACACACCATGACCGCATGATTGCAGGCGGGGCCGTTCCGGGTGGCAAGGTATTGAAATTAGAAACCGATGATGCGTTAAAAGCGGATTACTTTCTGGAACGCCGGGAGCTTGGCATCATCAATACAGGGACTAAGGGTTCCGTTAGTGTTGATGGGGAAAGCTTTGACCTTGACAATGGGGATTGCCTGTATGTTGGAAGAGGTGCCAAAGACGTGAAGTTTAGCGGACAAGGTTCTCGCTTTTATCTGGTTTCTACACCGGCCCACAAAAGCTATCCAGCCACAAAGGGCACGAAAAAGGAAGCGACGATCGAAAACCTGGGATCCAGTGAGGCCTGCAACGAACGATCCATCTTCAAGTTTATTCACCCGGATGGCATCCGGAGTTGTCAGTTGGTCATGGGATACACCGAACTGAAGACAGGTAGTATCTGGAATACGATGCCTGCTCATACCCACGACAGGCGCTCAGAGATCTATTTTTATTTCAATATGGATAAGAAAAATCGGGTGTTTCACTTCATGGGTGAGCCGGATGATACCCGTCATTTGATCCTTGGAAACGAAACCGGTGTTATTTCGCCATCATGGTCGATTCACGCAGGTTCGGGTACCGGTTCTTATACCTTTATCT
>DATFNI010000339.1:0-6003 GCA_035266485.1 Balneolales bacterium | reverse complement strand
TGCTTAATCATCGAACCCACTTCGGCGGAATCCAGTTGATCGATTGAATTTCCACATCCTGGTCACAGATATCGATCTCATTCAATTGCCGCCTTCTGAATGTGATTAATTTTGCGGCAAATTTCAATAAGCCAATGTTTTGCAAGGAGTCGGGGAAAAAGAATCAGAAATTAAAAATTGGTTATTGGGTTTCTGAGTTATTGAGCTAATAAGGGCAAAGCTTCATACTATGGACTTTTTTTTCAGGGGCTGCGGTCCCCGCGTCGGCCATTTCAAGATTATCCATGTAAAGATTAAAAACTGCCAATGGTAAGTCCGTAGTTTGTGGCGTTGTGGAGCTCAGAAAAATGTTGACCGGATGAGGTAAGAATGAAGAGTATGTCATGTGATGGCTTTGCATTTATTCCGGTCATCGATGCGGAAAACAAGTAGCGCTGCGCCCAGTTGTTTCCCAAATGAATACCGACAGGAAAGTATAACGTCTCAGATTTAACCAGGGCTGCGGCAAATAGGAAATGTCCGAAACCTGTACTCACCAGGCTAAGCATCAACAGATAATTGCCCCATGCATTGAAGGCTATCCAGTGCCAGACAATGAAAAAGAACCCGAAGATCAGGTTTGCCTTCATAAAACCTATGCGATTCATGGTTTCTTTAAGACAATAACCCCTGAAGATCAGTTCTTCATTGAGTACCCCCTGCAGCAACACGAATACGCTGCTAAAGATGAGAGTGTAATCTGCATTTTGATTGATATGGATTTGTATCCCATTGCGAAGCATTTGCAGATAAAGCAGCACGCAAAAAAACAAGATCCCGGCAACGATGCCGAGGGGTAGAAAAAAAATATTCCTTCGCTTAAAATTGATACCCAACTCAGACAGGTTCTTGCCCTCTTTTCTATATAAGAGCCATGTTAGAACCAAAAGCAGCAGTGGCGACAGATACCCTCCGATTGTTTGATAACCGACTACCATGCTCAACGCGATGGGTACAGTAAAGAAAAGAGCAAACAAGAGTGCTATTTTCACCAGCGGATTTTGAAACAGCTTTTTGACCATACTAATCAGTTTTCATGGTAATATTTTTAAAATCCAACAGATGGGCATACCTCCTTGCCTAAGTCAAACCTGATACCCGCTGTTCCTGATGGACTTAAAATCTTGGTATAACTATACCTGCTTAGCCACTATACGCGACTTGTTAGGTAAAAGTTATCATAATTGACGTCTGTCGGCCCGGAATTTATTTCTCTTCTTACCCCTGTACCATTATCGAAAAGCCGGGATATGGAGTTCGAACGGGTGAAAGCCGATGGCTGACAGCTTCCAAATTTCAAATTCTCTAATTTCTATCCTGACCCAACCGGCCAGATGGCGTCTTTTATCCGAATCCTCAGTCCTGGGTTGTCAATTGTGGGCTCCATAATATCTCCCACAGATGACCGTCCTGATCCTGGAAATAACCGTGGTATCCGCCCCAAAAAGCTTTTGTTGCCGGTTTGGTAATAATGGCACCGGCCTTCTTAGCTAATGCCATTATGGAATCGACTTCCTCTTTATTTTTTGCAATATACCCGATGGAGAATTCACTGGCAGCAGGTGGATTCTCGCTAATATTGGCGTCCCAGGCGAGATCTTTCCTGGGATAGATGGCCAGCTTCACTCCATTTTTTAAATCGAAAAATGCAACGGCGCCGCGCTCAAATTCTTTGCCCACGATGCCACCTGAAGGAAATCCCAACCCCTCGTGATAAAAGTGAAAAGACCTTTCCAGGTCATCGACGCCAAGTGTGAGTACGGAAAAATTTGATTCCATAACTAGACCTGTTAATTGTATGTATGGGTTAACGAAATTTGGATATAAGTATCCCTCTGTTTCTTTTATTACTTTCAAGCTACTTACGCAGCATGAGGATATTGTAGTAAAGGTTAAAATGGAAAACAAAACCACCGGTATCCGCCATGGGCCTAGGCCGAAGGCGGTCGGCAAACTTGAACGCATTCGCAGATATCCGGTTAAAAGCATGGCCGGAAAAGACGTGGATGCCATTTACGTTCATGAAACCGGACTGAATGGCGACCGGGTATACGCTTTTTATGATCATAAATCGCACAGAAAAAGTCTGCCTTATTTTACGGGCAGAGAAAAAAGAGAACTGGTCCTTTTAAAACCTCTGATCATAGATGAACCGGTGAATACCCAACCTTACCCGGACGGTTATCACCCGGAGATTAAGGTCGCTTTACCTGATGAAAATGGTACGTATGATATTTCAGATCCAAAATTGGCGACTCATATCACAGAAATATGTTTACCACGAAAAATTTCCATAACACTGGACTATCGAAGAGCAGGGATCTTTGACAGTAATCCTGTTTCAATTATGGGAGTACGAACTGTTGATCAAATAGCCGGTGAACTGGACCAACCGGGATTGGACCCAAGAAGGTTCAGGGAAAATTTCTACATCGACTGGGACAGCAAAGAACCTTTTTTTGAGGATGACCTTGTTGGGAAATCATTACAGATTGGTGAGGAACTTCTGTTACATGTGGTCAAGAAAAATAAGCGGTGCGCCATGATTTGCCTCGATCCGGATACGGCAGATTATGATAAACACGTTCTGGGGACCGTGGCTAAGCAGCATGAAACGAATGCCGGGGTGTATGCGGTAGTGAGGCAAACAGGAGTCGTCTATAAAGGCGATCCGGTTGTTATTTGTTAGGTTTTACGGGTTTATTGGCCGCAAGATCTAAGCGAATTTTTCAAGAAGCTGCCTTCGATTACTCGTTGTCATTGAATGACTTCCCAATTCCTCAAATGTTGCATGTCAGCGTATCTTTGATGTATTCGTATCTTATAAATAATATGCATCTGTAAAATATTGACCAGGAAAATTCCATATGAGACAATCCGACATAAAGACTGTGGTTTTTGATCTGGGAGGGGTCCTTATTGACTGGAACCCGCGTCACCTGTATCGAAACATCTTTGATAGTGAAGCCGATATAGAGTGGTTCCTGGAAAATATCACGACACCAGAATGGAACCGGGAACAGGATGCAGGCCGCAGTTTCGAGACGGCTGTTTCCATCCTTCAATCCAAATATCCTGCCTATACCAAACAAATCAAGGCTTACTACTATCGCTGGCCGGAAATGATCGGCGGCGAAATACAAGATTCCGTGTCCGTTCTCAAGCAGGTCAAGTCAGCCGGCTATCCCCTGTACGCTCTAACCAACTGGTCGGCCCAGACCTTTCCAATGGTTATTGGCGAATATGCTTTCTTCAACCATTTTGACGGGATTGTGGTTTCCGGGCATGAAGGAGTTGCCAAGCCCGATCCGCAGATCTACCAAGTGCTTATCGACCGATACGGAATCGATCCCTATTTCACCCTTTTTATCGATGACAGCGAACCGAATATCATATCGGCCCAGGAACTGGGATTTCATACCATTCACTTTGAGAGCAGCAAGCAAATGAAGAAAGAACTGGTGCAATTTGGGATACTCCGTTAGTTGTTAGTTGAAAATGTGTAACGATTGTTTCTTCTTGTCAACAATAATCAAGCTGGCCGCTGCCCTAACACTTTGGCACCTTAACAGACTATCAACCAACAACTAACAACTATCCACGAACTACTGACCGTAATCAAAATCATCCTTTCTTCGCCACCTTATTATACCCCTTCACCCCAAATGGCTGCAGTTCTTCGATAAGCATTTCTTCCAGCAAAGCAACCTCATTATTGTAGTCCACAATTTCCTTATCATTGTGTTCGAGTTCTTCTATGACCTCAAATTTGAAGGCTTCTTCCCCGAATTTATTCCAGTCATTTTGCAATTCTTTATTGGGATGATTGCCCACGCTCAACTGCAGCCGGTTTCGGTTCCATTTCGCACTCATGTTCGTGCTGCTGTCGACGAATATCTTTCCATTGATGGTATTCCGTACCTGAAACACCCCCATCGGAAATTTCATCTGTTTGTACTCTTCCTTGAGCTCTTTCTTCGTTTTCATGCTTTCTTTTATTGCGTTTAATATCATTTGGGAAATTGTATCGGATCAGCCTTATTCATTTTCTGATAATGGATGCCCCGGGGGCCAGTGGTGGTATATCTTAAAGTATGCCATTACTTCCTGGTCTGGTTTCTCATACCGGGCTTTTTCGCATTCTTTTTCGTAAATGCGATCAAGCTCATCGTGTAATCGGTTGACCTCATTTTCCTTTTCTGTATTTTTCAATTGTTCTTTCATGGCGTGATCAGGATCATACTTTGCAGGATCAACTGTCTTCTCTTCACCCTTCTGTAAGTTGATGATGCCGATCCGGGGAAACGAATACTCCCAGCCCAGATTTCTGTCTTTAAGTTTTTGAAAGATAAAAGCATACACACCGGTCAAATCTGAACGATTTTTCCCGATAGAATGTCCCATGTAAAAGTCGATATAATCAAAAGTATAATCAGGAATAAGGGAAAGTTCGTTGATTACATCAGCAACAAATCCTCCGGAACCCCTTGCCGAGCCTAAGTCATATGATTCAAATTGCCGGTTAAATACGGTATGGTTATTGGAAAAGATATCCCAGATGCAGTTGCCAAAAATGGACGCTATTTCGTATTGCTCTCTTATGGGTTCAGCTTTTATTTCCTGCAAAAATTCATCAAATGACTTCGTGGGTTCTACAACCACCTTTTTTTTCATCGACCTTTGTAATTGAATGGTACGCAGTTGGATGAAACGATACTCCCTGTATTGCTGCTCCGGTGTGGGATGATATACCTTTACTAATTCGGAATGAGCAAAACCTTCCTGCGCCACATCTTGCAGTAACTCCGGGATAGACTGCAACAGGCTGATCAATAATTGTTTTGATATTTCATACGGCAAAGGAGTATAATCCATGTAACGAATGTTTAACAACCAGTAACAAAGGTGTGACTATTATTTCCCCTTCTTAACAGTAATTAAGCTGACCGCTGATCGCTGTCAGCTCATTTAGTACCTTAACACTAAATACAAGCAATTTATCTAACTGTCGGTCCGGTATGCAATGCCATATTTATCGAACAGTTCCTTCAGGTATTTCACTGCACCAATCACACCCAGCTTGCCTTCTGCTCCCGATACGATTCCAACCAGGTATCCATTTTGATCGATGACCGGCGATCCGCTTGTTCCCTCCGGATGACCATCCGATACTACGGCTTCCACATAAAAATAATTCCCCATCTGCTTAAAACACTGCAGCCTCGCCACGGCAGGATAGTTGCTTTTAGGTTTCTTCATTCCCCAACCAACGGCATATACAATCTCATTTTTCTTTACCGGTGTAAACCTGATCTTTAACGGATAGATATCACTTCTTTTCTTTTGCAAAGTGAAGATGATCCAGTCCCTGTCTTTTAGTGTATTGAATTGTCCAATCGGCTCGTTGACATCCCGGTTTATCAGGCGTTTGATCAATATGGCATGGTTCGGTTTATTTTTGGGATAGAATTTCCAATCGATAAAATTCTTTCCCAGATCGATTGATGACAGACCCTGATGGCTTGCAAATACCATAAACCAGTGTTTACAACTCACTCCAATGGTATCTTTTCCTGTATTTACAAGGAACGCATTGGCGAGATCCGTGTAGGATGTATCTGTAAATCGAATCTTGTTTGTTAATGCAAAATCCGGCCATTGGGCAACGGGCTGATCGATCCACGGTTCTTTTTTTACATCAGGACCTTGATTACAGCCTGCAACTGTGAAGAAAATGGATGTGACGACAAGCGATATAATGCTGATTTTATTCATCTCTTGAGCCAGTAGTCTGGAAATTGAAAACAGAAATTAGAAATTAGTTATTGGGTTACTGGTTATAAAGTTAATCACTACTGACCGACAAAAGCTCAATATCTGTTGATTTTGTTTTTATATTATTCATATTCAATTGTTTACAAATTGATTTTCTGTTTTTAAAAAACCTACCCCCCCTCAAAAGAG
>DATFNI010000338.1:0-12496 GCA_035266485.1 Balneolales bacterium | reverse complement strand
GAAAATCACTAAATATCTTCTTCATGATTTAATATGAAGTACTCCTTATAAATTAACCTTTCACTTTTTTATAACCGGGGCGGGTTGTGCAGTATAGGAGGGACCATCTCCCTCTACCCGCGGCCAGCCCTTTTCAAACTTAATCCTGTCCAGCATCAGCACCCGCCCCAGATTCCTTTTTGAGGTACTCACTGCATGGTATAGAATCCAATATTGCCCCTTCTCATCCCTTATGATCGCATTATGGCCCGGGGCATCCCAATGCGAATTCTTCTCCAGGATTACTCCATTCCCTGATCCGTTGACACCTTTAAACCTTTTATACGGGCCCAAAACATGTCGCGAACGGGCTACCATTACTGCATAGTGAGCATCCTTCCCGCAACAGTTATTACCCGAATAGAACAGGTAGTAATAACCCTTACGGTAGATGACCCACGAGGCTTCAACCAGGTGATTGTATCCCGGCTTCTTGCTGGGTTCAAGGACGACATGCGGCTTGCTGTTTGGTGAAAAACTCACCCGGTCATTGGCTAGTTCCTGACCCATAAGCGGCGCAAAATCCGATCCCCAAAACATATAGTGCTTCCCGGAGCGGGGATCGTCAAATTCCATCGGATCGATGTAGGTAAAATCCTTTCCACAAGCCAAAGGATGCCCGGTATCAAGGAAAGGGGCTTGCGGCAACTTGGAAGTGGCAACTCCGATACAATGATTTTTTGTTCCGTTGTGACCCGATGCAAAATAAAGGTAATAGGTCTTGCTTTCCGGATCGTAGGTGATATCCGGGGCCCAAAACTGCTGGGTGCTGTTGGCCCATTCCGGTTTGTCGGGCAGTGCATCCCCGAGATACTGCCAGTGCACCAAATCCAGTGATCTGGCCACCTGGATATTAACCATGTTCCCATGCCACGATGAATTTGTCCCATAGGCATAATACCACCCGTCTGTAGCATTGATGACGGAAGGATCCGGAAAATCCCTGTCCAATACCGGGTTGGTGTATGTTGATTGTACATTCGCTGTATACTTTGTCTGGGCGCAGGCTGCCATAGTCAGGAGTAATATCATGAGGCTAAACCAGTTGGCGCAGTTTTTCCCCATCCTATTATTCCAATATTCCGACATTCCAGCGTCCGAACCCATCTTACTTCGCCTCCCGGACCAGTCTCTTTATCAGGCGGATCTCCGCCGGATCAAAAGGGGTCCCGTCGGGCCGGAAGATGTCATGGAACCAAACCTTGGGCTCCGGTGCGGTCAGGTGCGACTGCCACGGATACACGCTGCGCACATCATCCTTCCAGGCATTATAAAATGCCCGGGATGAACCTTCCGGATAATTCCACGGATAAATTGTCTGTGTCTTGCCGCTGACCAGCCCCCAGTTGATCGCTCCCACCCGTTCCTTCTGGTAGTCAGGAAGGATGGCTTTGAAGGTGCTCCCGTTTGTGCGCGCCATATACTCGGAGCAGATCAGCGGACGGCCCAGCTTCTTCAGGCTGTCGACTTCAGTCTTCACCTGGTCCAGGGGGTCATAATTGTGGAAGGAGATTACATCGGAGTTATCCAGGGAAAACTTGTTCAGGGCATCAAAGTCTTTCGAACCGTTCCATATCCCGATCGTCAAAGGCTGGCTCGGGTTGACTTCCCGTGCCCATTCCACAGTCATGCGTAATAACGGCATAGTACTTAGCGGAGGATTCTTCCCGTTGCCAGGCTCATTATACAGATCCCAAAGCAAAACACGCTTGTCATTGGCATAGGTGGAGAGCAGGTCCTTGACATAGGCTTCGAAGACCGGATAAAGGGCTTTATCGGTGCGCTGCTTCAGCCCCGGATTTTGCATCCAGCCGGAGTTGTGGATTCCCGGTACCGGCTTGGGTTGGGGACCCAGGTCCGGATCCTTTCCCCACACATCATCCCATAGGACAAACATGGCCTTGATGTGGTGCTTATCTGCAATTTGCAGGAACTGATTGATGCGCTTCTTGTAGGCTTCGGGGCTTCGCACCCACACCAGGTAATGCAGAAACACGCGAACCGTGTTAAACCCGATGTTCTGGGCCCATCCCAGTTCCTCGTCGATGGTTTTGGGGTCAAAGGTAGCTTCCTGCCACATCTCGATGGGATTGATTGCGGTGCGCGGGATATAATTACACCCGATAATCCATGCGTGCTGCCTGTACCACTGGTTGGCCCGTTTAGCCGACCATCTTTTATCCGAAATATTTTGAGCCTGCGATTGGACTGTTACCAGCACACAAATGATCAAGCTTAATGCCAGACGTGCCGCTAGTCCTTTAGATCGAACAACAGAGTTCATATGAGATCTTCTCTCCTTAAAAAAAATGATTTATTCTTTAACAATTTATATTTGGTTACTGCAAATCTCAGTCACTTATTACACTGTCCCGATGGCACGGGAATCTGTTTACCGGGCGGAACGGGTTCTCCAAAATCCGGCGATCCATCCCGTTTCCAGCCAAATGGTTTCATGTCGATCACGCGGTTCCATCCCGGAGTCGAATCGACTTTGGAATGATAGACGATCCAGTTTTGCGTGCCGTCCGGAGATGTCGTAAAGCTGGCGTGTCCAACACCAAAAACGTTGCTGGTACCACGAAATACAGGTCCCGTTTTTATCCAGTTTGCCGGATTCATGGGATCCGCCGTAGGACTCATCAGTTTCAGCTGGCCCAGCTTGTATGTTACGAGCCAGGAATCCTGGGTTGAATAGATGATGAATACGTCCTCATTGTGTTTCAGCACTTCCGGACCTTCCTGCAAATCCAGTTCCGGACCCTTTTCCCAACCGGCTGTCGGACTCGAAATCTCAACACGGTTGCTGCTGATCGTCCATGGATTTTTCATCCGTGCGATGTATAAATTCTGGGAAGTTTTATCCGTAGACTCATTTTCAGTCCATCCCGACCAGATGGCGTAGAGCTGATTATTGATTTTAGAAACTGTCAGGTCGATGGCCCACTTATCATTCGTTCGATTTATTATATCGTCCCCCGTGTATAATTCCCCTTTATCAATGTATTTCCCCTGGGGATCCCGGGTCGCCGCCTGAAGCACACCGCTGCGCTGGTATATGAAAGGCGAGCCGGCTTCTTTAGCTGCAGCATAATAGATGTACCACTTCCCATTTATATAATGAAGTTCGGGGGCCCAGATATTGGCATGATTCCATCCGCTTTTTGGTGGAGTCCACACCAGTTTTTCTTTCTCTTTGATATCGGTCAGCTTTTTATTCTTCGAGACATAGATTCCACCATCTCTGGATTCTATGAAATAATAATAATAACCATCTTTTTTTGTGACCCAGGGATCCTGCCCTTTTCCGACAGGGTTGGCAAAGGTACAACCATCACCGGCAGCAGACTTCGCGGCAACATTCTGCTTATTAATGTGTGCAGCACAGCCTGTAAGGAAAATAATAGTGATAATTCCTAAAAAACGTGAGGTCCGGAAAAGAAATCCAATGGGATTGATGAGGGAAAAGGGCCATAAATCCCAGTTCATAGCATTAGCAGGAACTTCCGCGTTGTCTTTCCCCCCTTGAGAAGGGGGTTGGTCCGCCGCGGCGGAAGCTCGGACTGGAGTAATGAGCGTATTCATAGTTAAATGCCCGGTCAATTCCTCCCTGTCCTCTTCGCCAAGGAGGAAATTGACCCTAAATTTTCTCTTCATTCCCATTAGTATCACAATGCTGAATTTATCCAGACCTCACGTTAAAACCTATTCTTATTTAGGTTATCTACCATACTTCGATTCCATTTTCTGATCCAGCATTTTTATAAAATAGCCTCCTACGACCGACCGGGCCTGAAATCCGACCTTTTTTGCATTTGTGGTCTGGAACCAGTCACTCATGGGTACGCGGCTCGGCGTTTCGGTGACATATTTATATAGAGGATCAATGAATTTTTCAAAGGTGGATTTGTTATTTGAAAGCGTTGCTGTCCATGTAATCCAGTCACTCTTCGTGTAGGTAGCACGACTGTCAAGCGGGAGACCGTAACGATTCTGCTTAGTCAGATAGTAAGCGACTTCTGTCCGGGACACATCCTTAGGGAAGATGTTAAGGTTGAGGATCTTGTCCCAGACGAGATTATATTTTTGACTCCACGTCCCCGGCCTGTCGAATGTAAGCTTATAGTGGTCGCCTTCTCTATCCAGCTTAATCCATTTCAGGGCCATGCGCCGGGCAGTGTCGATGTATTTTTTTTCGATATTGGTTTTACCGAGCATACCTGCGACCCTGCCATACGATGCAATTCCCATTATAGCTTTGACCGACAGGTTAGCGTTGTGCGCACTCCGCCCGGCAAAATCATCCGTTGTCAATTGATTTTTAGGATCCATGCCATTTTTCAACAAAAAATCGGCCCATTTTGTAAGGACTTTCCAGTGTTCCCTTGCATAAGATGCATTACCATCAACACTGGATATAGCTGCCGTCATTATGAGCATATTTCCGCTCTCTTCAATGGGCATGGCTTCTTCCTGGTCCGCCCGCCGGCCGTTGGCAACCGGATAAGTCCCAAGATCATGTGGAGAATATGGGGCCGTCCATCTGCCGCTCTCACAGTCATAGAAGATCGGATCCATCAATGCCTTTAACAGATTTGAATTGTAATAGAGCAACACCGGTGAGGTTGGATAAATAACATCCACCGTGCTGATATCACCATTACTGTAGTTTTCCTTAGTGAAGAATAAAGGTTTCCCCTCCGGTCCGGCCGCTAACTTACAGGCTGCCAGGGCCTGCCGGTAAGCCAGCTCACAAAGATGGGCATATTTCATTCCACCGGCTGTTACAGCTTTGTGTTGCATCCCGGCATCAAACTGGTCGCATTCCTTTATCAGACGTGGATAATTATGATCTCGTTCCTCCAGCATTTTTACAGCCGTCATTCCTGGAGCACGTTTCCACCATGGTCTGAGTCGTTGATGGAAATATTCGATAGCATAGTCTTCATCATAGGCCAGTATCAGATGGTGATTTACCGAAGCAGTTCCCACCTGGCCAAGGTTCCAGGCCGCGGCAAGAGTTACCGGTTTCAGGCCGGCTGGTCTGGGCATCTGTTTGTCATCCTGCAGGGTCAGTTTGCCTTTACTGACAAAATTTTCAATCGACTGATCACTTGCGTTCATTTCCGTGGTGACACCCCTTGCTTCCGGAATGGCCACATACAGATGTCCCCAGTCGATACGAACACCGTCACCCTTACGCCCAAGGACATGCTGCGAAGAGGTTCCAACACGCATCACAGACAGACCGTGGGCAGGCACCCGGTTCCACACCACTTTCTGATCCGGTGTGTTGACGGCCATATTCCCCGCCGCACTGAAATAGAGCTGAACCTGATGTTTACGGCCGTCGGTAGAATGAACCCTGAACGTAAGTAAATCGGCCGGACGTGAGAAAGTATCCAGGTTTTTGGGCAACATCGGAGCGGTAAACGTAAGATCAAGCCTGACGCCATCGGCATCAAAACTGTAACGCGTCTGCGTGGCAGTAACACGTACAGCAGTCTGTTTGACGGTTGACAAATGGATTGCGGGCTCCTCTTTTTCGGTCAAACCAGCATCCAAATAGGAACCTCCTGCGGTATTTGCACAGTGGATAGCCAGCACATTTTTACCCTTTTTAAGAGTGGCCCGGGCCTCCGGATTTATATCTACCAGAACAGGATTGGAGACCCAACCCTTTTTCTTGTAGGCAAGCACTCCATTTAAATATACCGTTACGTTGTCGTCATGATGCAAGTTCAGGAACAAATGTCCCAAACGGGTGCTTTTTAGCTGAAACTCCCGGCGTACCCAGATATCATGGGTTGTCCATTTGTTCGGGGCATTGCTGCCGTCGCTGAATGCACCCGTGGCCGTCTTCCACTGTGTGTCTGTATAATCCGAACGATACCAATCGGTCCCGGGATTCGAAAACGTGTATCTCCAGGTACCTTCGGTCTTTCCAGCCAGTGGCAGCACTGTCTTGTATTGGGGAATCGGGTTACCCATAAAATACATCGAATGCCCGTCAACCCTTATGATCCCCTGAAGAGACTGGACTTTACCCGTCCAGTGACGGGTAGGCCCATTGTACAGGGTATCGTTAAAGGACCAAATACTGAAATATGGATCCGTTGTTATCAACGGGTATGCCGGGGGGCGAAAAGATTGCTGTGCATTGGCAACGGCCAGCGGAAACACAACAATAAAAAAAAGAACCCACTGTGTAACCTTCTTCATACTGGTAAACAATTAATGTTCAAAATTTAACATTCAGTCCAACTTCAAGTTGACCGAAGGAGTTATTGGGGTTAAAAAGTAGAATTTGAGCTCTATTCACATTCGACCTTGTATACTTATACTCAACGAATGGTTTTATATATGGTATTGGGTTAAGCTCCAATCCCACTGAACCATCATACAAAAAACCGGTTTTTATCTGTGAATAACCTCGCCCAACAATTTTATAGCTTGTGTAACCAACTCCCAGAGCAATATACGGATCGATATAGTTGAATTTTAACCGTCCCAAAGCATCTACACAGACATCATAATGATTTACTTTTATATTAAAAGTTTCATCAAAATAAGTTCTGGAATCCTGTGTATTTAAGGTATTGAAGGATCCACGAACATCAATATCAAAACGTGAGATGGAGTAAACCGTTGGCTCCAATAGAATGCCGAACCCACTTTTGGGTTCAGCATTTCTATATGTATAATTAACTCCAACACGTACCGGTTGGGCAGATACGGCCTGGTAACTTTCCATACCGACCAGGATAACTATAAAAACACCCGTTATCAGTTTAGTAATTAAGTTGCGCTTCATAATATCTCGATGTTTAAATCATTTAAAATTGCATTTTTACAACCGGCGAATAAATCATCTTTCCTACATTATTTATTTTTACACCAATCCGTGCAAACACATAATTTTGTGTAGGAATCATAGATGGTACCTTAGCATTAAGGCTTATACTATTCATATTGGTAATATCTGCACCATTTATAGTTGTACTTTTAATGTTGGTGCTATTATCAACAAATGCAGTTTTATTGATATAAAGTGAAATACTTTGAACATCCTGGGCATTTGCATCGGTGATAATCTTCTGCAATTTGCATGTGGCTGCAACCGTGCTATCACTCTTATTCAAAGTGAAGTTTGGATTCTGAATCAGGTAATACGGGATCACATTAATATTCTGAGATTGATCGCCTTTCACACTCACTAATAATGTATCCGAATTAGTTTTTGAGTTAAGCTGATCCATGAATGGTCCGCTCCCGGCCGGTATAATCAGCTTATAATTGCCCTTAAACAACAAAGCTGAATAAGAACCATTTTGTGCCACATTCACATAAATGGGCGTCAGCTTTCCAAAACCGGATTGCCATAATTCAAATGTAACCTGATTGGTAGCAACCCTAATCGAATCGCCCTGGTAAAGCAATGCGCCTGTTAGCCTTGACTTTGGCGAGCCATAATTATCAAGCTGGCAGGCTGAAATAAGAACAACAGGCAGCAACAACGCTATAAATTGAAGTTTGAATTTCATGATAATGGATATTTAAAGTGTTTATTGTTGATCAGGATTTTGTATCAGCTTTGGATTATTTGCCATCACATTATCAGGGATACGCGAATAATAATTTCCCAACCGGAACTGATGGGCATTCGTCACGGCACTGGGTTTTACTATTTTGAATATCCATTTGCCATTATCAGACTTCCCCGGATCATAAATCTTATAAGGCCAAAGTCCATACATTTCCGTACTTGGAGCATCTGCTTTTCCCGGAAGTGTAGTAAGATCAGTAGTCCCACCATTCCAAACTTTATCGGCAAGCCGCCATCTTTTCATGTCCCAGAAATATTGGCCTTCGAAAGCGAATTCTGCCTTTCTATTATAGACGATGCGATCAAATGTAACCTGATCCGGTGTCAGCGGGGTCGTAAGTCCGGCTCTCGCTCGAACCTCATTCAGATACTGAGCTGCAAGATCCTTTTGCCCAAGTTCGAAAGCCGATTCCGCAGCGTTTAATAATACTTCCGCATATCGCATTCGAATCCACCAAACATTACTTCCTGTACCAATGTCTCCGGCACCTGGAGTTGGATCCATGAATTTGCGGATATAAAATCCGGTTTGGGCCGAGTGCTCCAATTCATCAATTGGACCATCAAACCCTACTACCTGGCTTGGCACCGATTGGCCTGGCAATACTTTTTGCTGGCCAAAATCGGATCCGGTGATAATGCTATCATTAGCTTGCGGCAATATATATCCTGCCCAAATATCCAAACTCGATCCCCTGAATGTGGAACCAGGCAACATGATAGTTCCGCCTAACCGGGCGTCACGACCTTTAAAAATATCGCCGACATTATCATATTTTACATAGTTACCCGCAGAATCCGTTTTAAAGGGACCAAAGGTATTGTCCAATTTTTCAAATGATTCTGCAAGATTTAAAGAAGGATTCAGAAAACCTCCTGTAGCTGCATCTTCGGTCAGTGAATGAGGTTGATTACCTACTGTAAACTGTTCATTTCTGCTCTTGAGCTTATAATCTTTCACCCAGATCACTTCGGGATTATTGTTCTTGTCCACAAAAAGCTGGGCAAAATTTTTCTGCAGGTCATTTGGATACCTCATGTACAATGAATACTCATTACTGTTAATGACTTTCTGCGCTGCATCCAACGCAATCTGATAGTAGTGATCAGCTTTTGATGCAGGGATTCCCACAATTCCATTTGGAAGTGATACAGAAGGTGTTGTGGCCCCATATTTTGCAATTGATGCTGCATATAAAGCAGCGCGCGATTTCATTGCCATGGCCGCACCCCAGGTAGCCCTTGCTTTTATGCTTGGATCCTTGGGAAGATTGTTGGCCGCAGAGTCAAACTCACTGATTACAAAGTCATATACACTGGCTTCCGGGTCCCGCGCATGTTGCAACGAAGCAACATCTCCATTGAAATCATATTGCAGCGTGTCCAGCAGCAGCGGAACTCCCCCCATCCTTTTTACAAGATCAAAATAGGCATTCGCACGCAGAAACTGTGCTTCTCCTAAAAAGCGGATCTTGTCTGAATTGTCAAGTTTATCCGCCAGCCTGTCTTTCTGAACAAATAAATTGATTGCCCGTACATAATCATAATCCCAGTTTTGCCAGTTATTATAATCATAGTACTGGTTTTGAACGCGCCAATAATCTCCATAGGCGGATGGAAAAGCTAAATCAAAATCGGCGAAATTTCCGTATTGATCTAATTCCTGATATTCCGGTACACGATCATATAAGCTGGCCAAATTGGAAAGAACCAGTGATGGATCTGACCATAATTGATCGCTCAGCAATATATCAGTAGGTTTTTTATTCAGATACGAATCTACTGTATTTTTACAGCCTGCTGAGCCAAGTACAATTAACAGTATGATAAAGAAATAATTTTTTTTCATAATAGCGTGCTTTTTTATGGATCAAAAAGTCAAATTAATACCGACATCCACATACTTATTTTGTGGATATTGCAGACCGTTATTGGAAGCTACTGCCGGATCCAGGTAGCTGGGCATATTGTCAATAGAAAAGAGATTATAAGTATCCAGATATATCCTTATTCTTCCCATCTTATATCTGTTTGTTAATTTTTTGGGCAGTGTATAACCCACCTCCAATGTCCTCACCCGAAAATCTCTGACATTAATCAACCAGAATGTCGAGTTTTTGTTATAGTCGCTATGTTGCGAATCATTGAAACGGAGAGCAGGATATTTTCCAGGTATCCATTGGCTGTTTAGATCATATGGATTAGCTCTGTGCCAACTGTTTGTATATTGATCCAGCAAAGCACCACCATTCTGGAAGGGCCATCTCGATTCCCAGTTACGATTGAATGAATACATCCCGTCATAAGAGAAATCAGCCGTAAAGTCTAATCCTCTCCATTTTAACGCGATATTTATCCCACCATAAAAGTCTGGCTGTCCACTGCCATAACCAATGGGCCTCTCGTCATACTGATTGATGACTCCGTCACCGTTCACATCTTTATAAATAAGATCCCCTGGAAGTAATGTCTTGTTGCCCTGTCCGTCTATATTTACCGGATAGTTATTGATTTGTTTTTGAGATTTGAATTGGCCAATGACCTGATATCCCCAAAAGATGCCAGCCAGCCTGTTCTCCGGTGAATTACGATAATTATCCCATGAATTACCGAATTTTGCGAACTTAGTCACCAGAGTCATGGCCCTGGAATAATTGACATTTCCTCCCAGTTTATAACTGAAATCGCCAATTTGATTTTGGTAAGATATTGAGAACTCACCTCCCATCTGGGCATCACTGTTGAGATTTTCAAGAGGAAGTGAATAACCAACTTCATTCGGTATGATTACATTAGAGGCACTGCCCAATAGTCCCGTTCTCTTCCGGTAAAAATAATCGATAGAACCGGATACCTGTCCATGCCAGAGAGCGAAATCTGCTCCGATGTCAGTAGTATGACTAATTAACCAGGTAATATTGGTAACCGGCTCCCCTCGGTCCTGAGAGCTGTTCACGGCCTGCCCATTCAGAATCACCGTACCAACTCCATAATTATAACCGGAGATATATCCAAAAGGATCAGTAATCTGGTTACCGTTTTGATCAACGTCAGAACCTAATTTTCCCCAGGAGGCGCGCAATTTCAGATCACTGAGTATGCTGTTTGCACCAATTAGCGAAGTAAAGAAAGGCTCATTCGTTAAACGCCATCCGACCGAAACCGAAGGAAAGAAGCCCCAACGATGGTTAGGCGGCCATTCCCACGAGGCGTCTTCACGTCCAGCTACCTCGAGGTAATAGGTATCGGCATAATTATAAGTAACCCTCCCTACATAACTAACGCGTCCTTGTGGAGTGTTAGAATCATTATAGGTATCAATAGTACTTTCCCGGATGATATTCAGTTGATTAACGGCCGGCACATCATGCAACCAGTTATAAAGATCCTTTCTCTGATACAACTCCGTTACAAAAGTGGCACCGATCGTATTTTTGCCAAAAGTGTTATCATAATTGAGCTGACCCTGTAAATTCGTTTGAGTGATCAACTCCTGACCTCTTTCCTGCCAGGGATTAGTACTGCCTCCGGTTCGGTTATACGTACTATCTGACGGGCTGTAGGTATATGCATTGTAGGTAAATTCGTGATTAGTAAAATAATCGTTCGCATAATAATATGAGAATAATCCTTTGGCAGACAATCCCTTAAGTGGAAAATCATACTGCGCGTGCAGGTTGGTTTGCAATACCCTCCAGTCATTTTGGTATTTACCGGAATTAGCAAAGGTCCATAACCCCCCGTTTTCTGCGTCGTGCCCAATATCACTAAGATACTTCGGGTTATCATTAGCAAAAGGTTGGGAAGTAGGCCTGTTACGCATAACGGAGAATAATGGCTCCCAGTAGTCATCTCCTCCAGGAACCCCCGGGTGAATTCTCTCCTCTATTCGTCCATTAACATTTATGCCGACCTTTAAGTTGTCACCAATTTTTGAAGTAATATTGCTCTGTATATTCGTGCGGTTAAAGTTATACTCCCTGAATTCAGCATTCTGGTTCAACCGGGTGAGAGAAAGATAATAATTGGTCGTTTTGCTTCCACCTGTAACATTAAAATTAACAGATGATTGTGGCGCATTTTTATTATCTATAAAATCTGCCCAATTAAAGCTCTGATATCCCTGTCCTCCTTGTTTCCATTTCGCAAGCTCTTGCGGCGTTATATTGGTGCTGCCGTATTCGTTCATTTGCGCTTCGGCTGCATATTTTTCCCATTGATATGCCGTAACAGTCGTATTTGGATACCGTGTAAAGTTTTGCCACCCAATATAGGTATCTATATTTACTGTTGGTTTGGTATCCAGATGTCCTTGTTTGGTTGTAACAACAACAACCCCATTTGCTGCCCGAACGCCATAAATAGCTGCTGATGCATCCTTTAATACAGATATACTGGCAATATCGTTAGGGCTAAGATTATTAAATTGCCCCTGATCTTCTTCAACGCCGTCAATTACATATAGTGGCGTACCCATATTTCGAATCTGGATACCTGCGCTTGCGCCCGGGCGTCCTTCTGACTGCCTAAATGATAAACCGCTGATCTTTCCTGCCAAAGATGTACTTACTGTGGCCCCGGCATGTACGTTTTTTATATCATCGCTTGAGACACTGGAAATGGCAGCCGTCAAGTTTTTCTTTTGTTGGGTGCCATATCCAACTACAATCATTTGCTGCCCCTGGATGGCCTGAGACTGTAAGCTTACATTAATCACATGTCTGCCATTTACAGGTACACTTGTAGTTTTGTAACCTATATATGAGAAGATCAGGGTGTCATTTTGACTGGATACGGATAAGCTATAATCACCTTTTGAGTCGGTAGCTGTTCCGGTTGTAGTGCCTTTTA
>DATFNI010000337.1:0-10451 GCA_035266485.1 Balneolales bacterium | reverse complement strand
CAAAACTCAACTCAATGAACCTCCATCCTGCGTATTATCCTGGAAAACAATTTGGGGAAAAAGCGTTTGAGGTAAACCCCCATTATTTCCTTGCCGCCTATCAGTGTTTCCTCATCTTCACGTTTAACGGCTTTTAGAATTTTTTTTGCGCAATCGGAGGGTGACGTTCCATGTTCCTGTCCGGGTTCCATTTTGCCGAATTTGGATCCGTCGCCCCTCAGGGCATTAAGAGTAACATTGGTTTTAACATAACCGGGTGTGATAAGGGTGACCTTAATATTATCTCTGTACACCTCGCTGCGAAGCGAATCAAAAAAACCGTGCAGCGCGTGTTTGGATGCGGCATACCCCGATCGCAGTTGCGTGCCGAATTTGCCCATCACACTACTGACCACCACAATGTGCCCGTATTTCCGTTCAATCATGGATGGCAGCACGGCCTTGGTCAGGGCAACGGCCCCCAAAAAGTTGACTTTCATGATCCGGTCAAGCACATCCAGGTCGAGCTCCACGACTGAAGATCGCTGGCTAATACCCCCGTTGTTAATCAGCACATCGATATAACCGTGAACGGCCAGCGCCTCCTCACCTTTTTTGCTCAGTTCATCCGGCGCTGCGGACAGGTCGAGCGGAAGAATATGAATCGAAGAGGCATCTTTTTCAATCTGATTCTTCAAAGTTTCCAGCTTGTTTGTATTGCGGGAAGATAAAATCAGCCGGGCGCCGAGCCGTGCCAATTCACGTGAGAGAGCCTCACCAATACCCGATGATGCGCCTGTAATCCAGATGACTTTATCCTTGAAATCCATAATAAACCTCAAAAAGAATGAAAAAATGGTAATAAATAAGTGATTCTGTGACCGTGAAATGCGGTAAGGAAAAATTTTCCGCCGCCGGCATTTTCTTCTTGGAACGGCCTGGAAGATAACATTTCATGAAAAATAAAATTTTTGAGTGACAAAGCGGCATACTGTTTGTCATCAAGAAGCGTATGGCAGACCAAGATAGCGATCAAGATAAAACCGAAGAACCGACCGCGCACAAGCTCGAAGAGGCGCGGAAGGAAGGGAATGTGAGCAAGAGCCAGGAATTGAACTCGGCTTTGCTGCTCATATTTGCCTCGGCAACCCTGTATGGGCTGGGGGGATGGATGTATCATGAGTTCGAGATCCTGTTTGAACATTTTTACAGGATTCTGGATCAGCCTGTGCTCAACACGCCCAATGCCATCAGTTATATGATGGTGGCTTTAAAGTTCGGTTTAATCATTCTGCTTCCTTTCCTGATCATCCTCTCGGTTATGTCGATTCTGGTGAACATACTCCAGACGGGAGTCATATTTGCCCCAAAGGCGCTGGAGATTAAACCGGATAAGCTGGATCCATCCAAAGGCATCAAAAAACTGTTTTCTGCCAACGGGCTTATGGAAATGGTGAAAGGTATCCTGAAGATCGGTTTCGTCGGCATCATCATCTACTACACGGTGCATAATAATCTCGCAGAATTCATGGGGTTGCCCTCACAACCACTATTCAAAATACTGGGTGTTGCCGGTAAATGGGTCATTCTGATTATAACGCGTGTGTTGATTGCCCTGCTCTTCCTGAGCATTGGCGACGCGGCCTGGCAGCGATACAGATACCGCAAGGATCTCAAGATGACCAAGCAGGAAGTGCGTGATGAAATGAAACAGATGGAAGGAGACCCGGCAGTTAAAGGCTCGCGTCGTAAAAAAGCTTTAAAGATGGCGTATAAACGGAGGCTGGATCATGCAGTTCTTGGATCGGATGTTGTAGTCACAAACCCGACGCATTATGCCGTGGCTCTGCGGTATGATCCGGAAACAACGGATGCACCGGTTATTATGGCCAAGGGGATGCGTAAGAAGGCGCAAAAGATCAAAGAATTTGCGAAGAAATACGAGGTGACCATTGTTGAAAATCCGCCGGTGGCAAGGGCACTGTACGCCGCCGCCGATGAGGGGCAGGCAGTGCCACCGGAACTGTATCAGGCTGTGGCCGAAATTCTCGCGTACGTATATCGCCTGAAAGAAAAATCGGCAGCCTGACAGATGAAATTCATGAATAAGCAAAGATAAACCATGGAAGTAGCAGCAGCACCTAAAGGCGGATTTCTGGGAAAAATACTCGGCAGAGGGGATATTTTTATATCGTCGAGTGTGATCATGATCATGCTGATAATGATCATTCCGTTGCCGGATGGAGTGATGGACTTTTTACTGTCTCTGAGCGTGTCACTGGCATTGATAACCCTGCTGGTCGCGTTCTATACACTCAAACCCCTCGAATTCGCAGTATTCCCGGGCATCCTGCTCATCCTGACACTGTTCCGGTTATCGCTGAATATTGCGACGACCCGGCTGATCCTTACTAAGGGATATGCCGGGGAGCTTATTTATGCCTTTGGTAATTTTGTAGTCCAGGGTAATTATGTGGTGGGGATCATTGTATTTGGTATCCTGGTGATTATCAATTTTGTGGTTATCACAAAAGGCGCTACACGTATCGCAGAAGTAACGGCCCGTTTTACTTTGGACGCTATGCCTGGTAAGCAGATGGCCATTGATGCGGACCTTGGAGCCGGCCTTCTTACCGATGAGGAAGCGAAAAAGCGCCGGGACGATATCGCACGTGAAGCCGACTTCTATGGGGCTATGGATGGTGCCTCGAAGTTTGTTCGTGGTGATGCGATAGCCGGTTTATTGATAACATTTATCAATATCGTCGGCGGACTGGTTATTGGCGTGTTGCAAAGAGGTATGAGCATGGCAGAGGCTGCCCATACTTACACATTGCTGACAGTTGGCGATGGTCTGATTTCCCAGATTCCATCCCTTCTTATCTCAACAGCTGCCGGTATTATTGTGACCCGTGCGGCTTCGGAATCCGAACTCAGTGACGATATTTCGGGTCAGATGTTCGGTAACCCAAAGGTGCTGGCTGTAGGAGGTATCTTTCTGATACTCATGGGATTAATACCAGGTATGCCGATCTTTCCCTTTTGGATAATAGGGGGAACGATGGTTTTCTCCTCCTATAAGAAACAACAGAAGATCGAGGCTCTGGAAGCCGAGGTTATCGAAAACCAGGTGGTGGAAGAGCCGGCCAAGGAGCGGGTCGAGGATTATCTGCTTGTCGACACACTGGAACTGGAAATCGGTTATTCACTCATACCGATCGTAGATCCCGAGCAGGACGGGGATCTGCTGGAACGCATGGCTTCATTGCGCAAGCAGCTGGCTGTTGAACTGGGCATCATCGTGCCGCCCATTCGTATTCGTGATAACGTGCAGCTCGATGCCAATAAGTATGTCATAAAATTACGTGGAATCACGATAGGTGATGGTGAACTGTTGCCCGGTTACTACCTGGCGTTGCTCCCCGGTGATTCGGACATCCCGTTACAGGGAATCAAGACGAAGGACCCGACATTTGGTCTGGATGCCGTCTGGGTAAGTGGAAAAAATAAGACCGAGGCGGAAAAATATGGTCTCTCAGTGATCGAGTCTGGTGCTGTTATTACAACACATCTGATGGAAGTGCTGAAAAATAACGCATACAAACTTCTCGACCGCGATATGGTCAAGAAACTCATCGATAATGTGAAGGAATCGGCACCGGCCGTGGTCGACGAGTTGCATGAGAAGATGAGCATCGGGGATATCCAGAAAGTACTCAGAAGGTTGCTTCGCGAACGTGTCCCCGTGCGTGATTTGATTAGTATCCTGGAAACGTTGGCCGACTATCAGAGTCAGACGAAAAATACCGATGTGCTGACTGAATATGCACGAGCCTCACTTTCAGAGACCATTACGCGCCAGTTTCGTACCGAGGAAAACGAACTTAATGTGGCCGTGCTTGATACGGCCCTGGAGAGTCATCTCATTTCCGAAGCTCAAAAAGGAAATCTCAATCCCAATACACTTGGCTTCACGCCGGAGACGGTTGAAAAGCTGTACCTGGGCTGTTCGAAAGTGTTTCAGAATATGCTGAACGAGGGAACGGATGCCGTATTGATGACCTCGCCGGTGCTTCGGCCGACGCTCTACGAATTTTTGGTACCAATTTTGCCAGAGATACATGTACTGTCGTACAACGACATCACAATGGATACCCAGATCAAGACGGTTGATCGAATTTCACTGAACTAAAGGTGAGTGTTGAAATCCAATGATTCTGAAGAAATACAGCGGTAAAACGATAAAAGACGCCTTACGAATGGCTCGCGAGAAGCTCGGAGACGAGGTTATTTTACTTGATTCACGTCCTCCCAGCGAGGATCGTCCGGCAGTCGTAACGGTGATGCTGGATGAAAAATCTGCCAATTCCCTGTTGGAAAAGCCCAGAAAACACGAAGAAGCAGAGTTTTCAAGCATGATTTATAAGCGAAGCGACGTTCGTAAAAGCCTTAAAAAGTCACTGGCTGCCTATGCGCCTGCCTCGTCTGACAACGATGAAATGACGGATATCGCCCTTGAGGAGCCATTGGAAGAGTCATTCTCAAACAGTGAGTTATTTGATATCCAGTCTGATGAGATTACTGAAAATGACGGTAGCCAGGCGGAAAAAAATGCTGACGAAGCGGAAGGAAACGGTTTTGATCTTTCGGCTCTGAAGAAAAAAATGAATGGCCGCGGAAAAAAAATCGAAAAGATAAACGAGGCCACAGATAAGAACGATACAGGTAAACCCAACCCGATGTCTCGCCGGACAGTCACACTTATTCCTGACACGCCGCTCAATAGTAACGGAACGGGCCATTCGGCTGGTAACGAAATGATCACCAGGGAAATTAGTGCGCTGCACCGCAGGTTCGATCAGCTTGAAGCCATGTTTAACGCGTCGGTCATGTCGGCCAACCTGGATTATGCAGCCCATCCGTCTTTCCAGCAATTGCTGAAGACGGGTATCAGGTCGACGACGATTGCCCAGTGGTTTCGCGAAGTGATGGAAAAAGGAATCGATCCGGTGGACGATTCAGAACGATTTATTTATGAGCTGGCACGTCTGGTTCGTGATGCTCTCTCATTTACGTTACCCTCACCTTCGCAGTCCAATATCGTGTTTGTAGGTCCGGCCGGATCGGGCAAGACCACGCTGATCATGAAGCTGGCCCGTCACGCCGAATTTTTTGGCAATAAGAAGGTAGCCATCATATCGGTCGAGCCCCGCCAGCAGGCACAGCGATACACCATCCTGAAGCCGTTCGCCGACGAACATCAGATTGATCTGTTTACGGTTAAAGACGGTATCGACGCTTCAAAGCTGATGCCCAGGCTTTCCGGTTACCAGCAAGTACTTATCGATACTCCTTCCATCAGCCTGGAAAAGAAGACAGCGTTCAGGGAGTACTGGAAGCTGCGTCAGATCCTGGCAGCCATCATGCCCCTGGAAGTGCATTTTGTCGTCAATTCGACTATGGAGAATTACTATTTCCGCGAGTCATATGCAGCTAATCACCCGTTGCAACCGGATTACCTGGCTCTGACTCATCTGGATGAAACGAACCGTTGGGGACAGCTGATCCCATTCCTGAAAGCGATGGGATGCGGTGTCCGCTATCTGAGTGTTGGTCCCAATGTGCCGGACGACATTAACAGTTACAGCCCGACCTGGTTTGCCGAAAGAATTTTATCGCCTGGAAAAAAAGAAGCCTAATGGAACATAAGTTGCATAAATCATATATCGTTGCTTTTGCCAGCGGCAAGGGCGGTGTCGGAAAAAGCCTGGCTACAGTCAACACTGCTGAAATCCTGCAGTCGATGGGATACCGGGTGGCTATTCTCGACGCCGATCTTGGGCTGTCTAATTGTGCAACTCTCCTTAATGAAACGACTCCCGGTACGGTGATGGACATCATGAAAAAGCATGCCACACCCGAGCAGATCATACAGAAGACGGAGTCGGGCATAACACTGGTGACAGGCGCTGACGAGCCCTCCATCGATCATATCGATTGGTCGGCATTGTACCCGTCACTCGACCAGGTACTACGCCGCCTCCGCAGTGATCATGATTTTGTTTTGATCGATACCCCGGCCGGTGCATCGGACCTGAGTTTCTGGGCACTCGATCGCGCCGATCTGGGTCTGTTGGTTGTGGTGGGCGAGCCAACGGCAATCGCCGACGTGTACCGATTCAGCAAGTTTGTTCTCGAAGTCGATCCGGCTTATCCCTTTGCGGCTATCGTAAATTTCGCCAGCGACGAAGACGACGCCAGGGAAATTCTGGACCGTTTTAACTCGATCGTACATCACTTTATGAACCGCCGGTTTCCATATCTGGGATTCATCCCGATGGATGAATTAATCCGGCAGTCCGTGATCGATCAGAAACCATTTGTGCGTATCGATCCGGATGCGACGATGGCCGAAGAAGTTCGATATATCGCCGAAGCATTGATCGGCTTATCGAAACAGCAACCAAGGCATGTGCCTGCAACCGTAAACATTTGATCAATAAGCCATGAATTTAGCGATTCGTATCAGTGCTTTGTTCAGTTTAATCACTTGTTTAACACTTTTGTTGTCAGGTACAGATCTCATTATGACGGCGATACGCAGCATCGTTGTCTTTCTGGGAGTGATGATCATCTATTACTTGACTGTGATCGTGCTCAGCGTGATCAAAAAAAATGATCAGACCCCGGAACAAGCAACTTCTCAGACACAACAAGAAACCAATAAATCTAGCGCTTTATAAACGAACAGACGGAGGTCCTTATGACAGACTCGTTGCAAGAACTCGTAACCGCGTATTGCGAGTCGCCAACCCCGGCACTTCGGCATGCAATCATCACGAAAGCCATGCCACTTGTTCGCAGCATCGTTGGCAAAATCAATCGTCCCGATACGCCACTTTCACAGTATGAAGACCTGGTTAGTGCAGGTATCGTTGGCCTGCTGCAGGCTTTGGATTCATACGACACAACGAAGAATGTACAATTCAATACGTTTGCCTACTATCGCATCCGCGGGAACGTGATCGATTATCTCAGGAAGATCGACAAGATGCCTCGCTTTCAGCGTAACATGTACGGCAAAGCTCAGGAAGCGATGGAACGCCTGATGCAAAGGCTCGGTCGCGAACCGGAGGATGATGAGATAGCCTGTGAGCTGGAGATTACCGTTGATGAATACAACAATCTGCTGGTAAATGTGCAGCAACGGGCCATCCTGTCTCTCGACGACCGTAAGTATACAGACTCTGACGGTGATCGTCTATCGGATCATATCGAGGATGAGAATATCGTCAGTCCGAGCTACGATATCGAAAAACAGACGCTTTACAGCCATCTCGCTGAAGAGATCAAAAAACTGAAAGAGCGTGATCAGATGGTTCTGGCGATGTACTACTACGAAGAGATGACCCTGAACGAGATTGCTCAGGTGCTTGGACTCACGGAAGCCCGCATTTCACAGATCATTGGTAAGTTGTTGCTGCAATTGCGTGGCGTCCTGCAGAAAGAAGCAGAATTCAAATACTATTGATTTGAAGTTACCATCATTGATGAGTTGGAGGGTATATGGAACCTTTACAACCGTTACGATCCATTCCGGGACCCAGGGATATCAATCGTAATCTGCCTGATGCTGCAGATGAACGCGATAAAGATCTGGAACGGGATGCTCAAACAAATGATCCTGAAAAAAGAGAAAAGAACAAGGATCATCAAAAGGATTATGAGGAATCGGGGGGGAAACCAAAGCATCACCACGGTGGGGCAAACCCCAATTTAGGGAAAAATGTCGATTTAGACGTCTAACCGATTAGACCAGGATAGTCGTTGACTAAAGGGAAATGAATCACATAAACGGTTTGTTGTGTCATGCAAAATATGCATTTTGAGGTAGTGTGCGTTATTATAGCTGAAAGATTTGCACTACATAGTGGCCGATGGAACAAGAAACCGTATTCAAAAAAGATATTTTACTGGTTGAGGATGAAAGGGAGTCTGCCGAACTGCTGAGCAATTTCCTGGAAATGCATGATTTCCGTGTCTTGTGGGCTGAAGATGGACGAAATGCCCTCAATATGATCGATACCCTGGCAGACTCGATAAATCTGGCCATTCTTGATATCATGGTGCCTTATGTGGATGGAAGAGAGTTATTGCGATATATACGCAAGCACCCTGTTATGCACGACATCCCCGTTATTTTCCTTACTGCCAAAGACGAGGAGAAGGATGAAATCAAAGGTCTGGAGCTTGGCGCGGATGATTATATTCCAAAACCGGCAAGCCTCAATCTTGTACTGGCCCATGTACAGACGTTGTTGCGTCGCAGGCAGTCGTCGAGTAACTGGCTTCACTACGGACACGTATTTATCAACCGCGATTCCCGGGAAGTGATCGCTGATAACCAAACGCTGGATCTCACAGCAACGGAGTTTGAGCTGCTTCAGCTTTTTATGGAGAATCCCAAACGTGTCTTTTCCCGGCAGGAGATATTGGAACATATCTCGCGGGACGACAAGTACGTGTTTGACCGGACCGTTGATGTCCATATCAAAAATCTGCGGCTGAAACTTGGTGAGGAAGGCGATTTGATTAAGACATACCGCGGCATGGGATATGGCCTTAACAAAGATTTGTTGAACCCTGCATGAAAATCAGAACAAAACTGGCATGGACATTCATTCTCTTACTGTTGTTCGCGATCAACGGGGTAAGCAGCTATTCCATCGTTTTTATCCGTGATTTCCTGTTGAAAAAAGGGGTGCAGGAGATACAGAGAGATGCCCGCTGGATGGCCCTTACTGTAGAAAACCTTGGCCATGATTCTGATATTCAGCCCACCATGGCCAAGCTTCGTAAAGTGACCGACTACCAGCTGATTCTTTATGATGAATCCGGGAGAACCGTTCGCAACCTTCTTTCCGACAGTCTGAGAGCTCTCAATAAACCGGAAATGCCGGATTCCATTCGTTCTACACTGCAGGTTTTTCCGGATTCAACCTTTGTCATCAACACAGGCAACAAGGATTCGATTTTTGTGTATGTTCATCTGCACAGAAGTGTGAACGCTGCCCGGTACATACGGTTGGGAGAGGCCAAGGCCACACTTTCCGAGCCGGTCACAACGATCCGCTGGATCATTTATACGGGCATATTTATCAGCATGGGACTTGTCGTAATTGTAAGTGCTCTGTTTGCCAGATCTATTTCCAAACCGATCCTGCAACTGACCGGAACTGCCCGGGAGATAGCCGAAGGTGATGTCGACAGGAAGCTGAACCTGAAACGCAAGGATGAATTCGGTACACTCGCCGACTCATTAAACAGAATGGCTTCAAAGCTCAGGTCGGATAATGAAAACCTGAAACAAATCTACGAGCAGCAACAACAGTTTTATGCCGATATCACCCATGAGGTCAGGAACCCTTTGCATACCATCATGGGATCCCTGGAGATGCTCGAAATCGAAAAATTGCCGGACGACAGGAAGGCGCGTTATATTCAAAATGCCAAAAACCAGGTTGACCGCCTGAACCGCTTGTTCAAAGATCTGAAGACATTACAGCGTTACGATTCTGATCCGAAATTTGTTCAACCCGAGCTGTTTGATATTTCTGAAGCGATTGAACATGTCAATGAATGGTATCGCGACCGCGATGGTATTCGTGATAAAAAGGGTGTGATGCTGAAGATCACATCGAAACCACAACAGGCATATGGTGATCCTGATAAAATTGAGCAAGTGCTCGATAACCTGATCTCCAATGCAGTGAAATACAGCCAGGCTACCGTTATCGAGGTTAAAACCCGTCTCGATGGAGACCAGTTATTGGTTGAGGTTGTGGATAATGGGATTGGTATCCCTGCCGAGCATCTGCCGCGTCTGTTTGACCGCTTCTACCGGACTGACAAGGCCCGATCAAGGGATAAAGGCGGTACCGGCCTGGGACTCGCCGTTGTGAAGAGCATTCTGAAGCGGCACAACAGTGAGATCATGGTGGAAAGTGAAGTAGGCAAGGGAACCCGATTTTATTTCTACCTGCCGACTCGTGTGCCTTCCGTTGAAGGCAATCAGGAGGATGACGAAGAAACATAATTTTAAATTGCTATCCGATCCAGGAATAACGTGTTCTGCATTGAGATACACGTCTTTTGAATATTACTAATTCGGTCAGCAGACTCCTAACGGGGTTTGCACCTCGTTCCCATGCTCTGCGTGGGAATGCCATTCCGGAAGCTCTGCTTCCATTTAATATGCCGGAGGAATCAGGAAACCGGCCGGTGCAGGTCCTCGACCATCCGGTTTGTTATGGAAGAGGGTGAAAAACGGCTGCCAACGGCTCCGATCTTGTTTAAAAATCCAGGTATAATGACTGTTTTTCCCTTCATTAATCCGTCAAATCCAGCTTGAGCGACCACTCTTGCCGTACTGATGGGCATACGTTTGCCGCTGAACAGTGCGGAATTTTGCA
>DATFNI010000336.1:0-3770 GCA_035266485.1 Balneolales bacterium | reverse complement strand
GAGGATACCGCTTGTCAAACCACGCATTGTTCACAGCTATGCTTAAGCGAATCCATAATCTGAGGAACCGTATGCGGGAAATCCGCTCGTACGGGTCTGTGGGGGAGCGGGGAGGTAACGAACCGCTCTACCCGGAGATTGAACAAGCCCGGACAGGTGCAACGAACGTATTTGTGTACATAGGCCAATCCTCCTTTATCTCTTCTTCCCGAATTCCGCATTCATTACATGATGGTTCAATGAATTACTTTCAGATGCGGTGGCAGGTATCACCGTCCGGTTCTTTCGGCCAGTCCTTTGGGATAGCGGGCGCCCTGCACTTCGACTTTGGATAGTGCGCTCTCGATCTGTTTGAGATCATCGGATGTAAGTGTAATCTCAGCAGCTCCGATATTGCTTTCCAGGTGCTTCAGTTTTGTGGTCCCTGGAATAGGAGCAATCCATGGTTTTTGCGCCAGAACCCAGGCTATCGAGATTTGGGCGCGGTTTACGCCATGATCTTCAGCAATAGCACCGAGTAACTCTACCAATTGCTGATTGGCCTTGCGATTCTCTTTGTTGAACCTTGGCACGATATTTCTGAAGTCGGTATCTGCGAAGGTGGTATTTTCATCAATCTCACCGGTAAGAAATCCTTTACCAAGCGGACTGAATGGAACAAATCCGATGCCGAGTTCCTCGAGTGCAGGGAAGAGTTCTTCTTCAGGCTGTCTCCACCACATCGAATATTCACTCTGGAGAGCAGTAACCGGCTGGACAGCATGTGCTTTCCGGATCGATTCAACGCCTGCCTCCGACATACCAAAATGTTTCACCTTGCCTTCATCGATCAATTCTTTTACGGTTCCGGCTACGTCTTCAATGGGTACATTCGAATCAACGCGGTGTTGATAGAACAGATCGATATAGTCTGTTTTGAGGCGTTTGAGTGATGCTTCGGCGACAGCCCTGATATTTTCTGGTCGACTGTCCATACCCTCTGTGGGTTTTCCGCCTTTAAATCCGAATTTTGTGGCAATGACTACCTGGTCACGGATGGGTGCCAAGGCTTCACCCACGAGTTCTTCATTGGTGAACGGGCCATAGGCCTCGGCGGTATCAAAGAATGTTACACCGCGATCGAAAGCTGTGTGGATGAGCTTGATCATCTCCTGTTTGTCCGGTACCGGACCGTAAGCAAAGCTCATGCCCATGCAACCGAGTCCGATAGCCGACACTTCCAGGTTGCTGTTTCCAAGTTTACGTTTTTGCATTGTGACCTCCGTAATGTATAAAGATGTAAGATGTCAGACATTAGACGTTAGATACTAAGTCCATGGTCGTCCGTCATCTGTCTCAATTAATTTAGTAGCTACGAGCTAATCTCGTATTCTGGTTACTTTAATCTGTGAAACAAATATACAGGAGCAATTGGTTAATCAATTACAGTAAACAAACAATCACTTACGAAATTCAAACATTTCTGAATTCGGAGGGACTTATCTGGACATGTTTTTTAAAGAAATTGCTGAAATGCGTGGCTTCATTAAATCCTAAGGCGTATCCAATTTCAGAGATATTCCATCGACTATGTTTCAACAATATTTTGGCTTCTTGCAGGATACGCTCGGTAATATGTTCAGAGGTGGTTTTTCCTGTGGTTTCCCTTAAAGCCCTGTTTAGGTGATTGACGTGTACGTTCAACTGGTTGGCAAAATCAGACGCGGAGCGTAATTCCAGGGTTCGGTGGGAGTCGTCAATAGGAAACTGGCGTTCCAACAGTTCTTCAAATAAAAAGGAAATGCGTTGAGAAGCATTGATTTCCTGGTTTTCCAGACTGGAGGAGGGATTCATTTTCATAGCAAAATGAATCAATTCAAACACCAGGTTTCTGAGAACATCGTATTTATGAATGTAGTCAGAGTCGATCTCCCCAAACATGCGCTTGTATAAATCCCTTACGTTATCAACCTGATCATCTGTCAGTTCAAATACATGATTTCCACCGGGATGAAACACCGAGTACTGTTGCAGATCCCCAAATTGAAGGAAGAAAGCATCATCAAAGATGCAGAATAGTCCACCTTCTACCTGTTCAAGATGTTCCCATTTATATGGAATCAACGGGTTGGAAAAAGTGAGAGCCTGTTTTTCTACCTCAATATCTTTGTCGGCATAGTGAATGGCGCCCCCACCCAATACCAGCATTATCTTATAATAATCTCTTTTTTTATAGGGTACGGGTTTGGCTTGGTCACCCACATATGGATCCAGTTTGAATACGTTAAAATGACCAATCTCTTTTTTCAGCCGATCGGGGACCGAGCCAAATTTCCTCTTGTAGAGTTCTTCTAAGTTTTCGCTTTTATCCATGGCGGTCGGATTGGAACAGGCTGAATCAGTGCTAATCAGACGGATCTTTTCATATCCCTGGATTACAAGAATGAAATAAATATAGAAGAGTGTATGATCAATTAATAACGTGAATCAAACAATAACTTACAAAATTCAAACAAGATTGAAGTCGAACACGTGAGGTGTGGTTTGAATTAATTCAACTGCTGGTTTTTATACTCCGTTGGACTCATACCTACTTCATTTTTTAAGAGCTGGGAAAAGTAGGGGGGGATTTTCAAAACCAAGCTGGTAGGCAATCTCAGTAATGCTTCGGTCACCGGCAACGAGCATGTTTTTAGCTTCAGAAATCATGTAGAGATGAATCAACTCCAGCGCCGTTTTGCCTGTTTCCTGCTCACGATTTTTAAGTATCCCGTGGCATAACTTTAACAGTCGCCGAGCGGGCGCGTTCGCTGGTCATCGGACTCAGATGACGGCTGTCTTTGTATTTCGCCCGGTAGGCATCATCAATACGTTCATTGATTGCTCCGCTGACCGGTTCGAAGGTGACTTCCTTTGTCAGGCTGGCAGCATGGATACGACCAGCTTTCTGCTACACAGCGGCCTGGTACCATCGGGAGTTCTGACCGTTGTAGGCCCTCACATACAAGGCGTCATCCACTGCAACGGACCATATCCAGGTCGGGGTATCATATGTTTCGCCGTCCTCACGAAACGGGGATATGTGAAGGTCATCCTTTTCGGCAATCTTGCGCAGTTCGTCTGTTGACCAGGTGCTCATTGGGAAATTTTGAATTTTGTCCGCCGCGGCGGATTGAATTGGGAAGTCGTCTTACGTTTCACATCAATTCAAAAAGCTTATTTTTATAGTCTAATTCTCATTACGCTACCAATGTAAGCAGAGATCACTGGCAGGGGTGTATACAAAAGGCGGGATTACGGATACAAATTACGTTTTATTCAACGGTTGAGGAAAGTTTGCCGATTTGAATTGAAAGGCGCAGTAGTTTGGCAAACTCTCTTGGGTATATCATGAAAAGGACCAAAGTAAAAATTATGGTGTAAGTGAACAGAATTAGCTAATGAATGCTTTTGGGACATGTAGGATTATTCTTTAATCTACTGAAGGTGGATGCATAATAATGCATAATCAGTAGAACAATCCTGTTTGCTGGTTGGACAAATTTTAAACGAGTTTAAAGAACTTCTAAAACATCAGAGAATATGAGAGGCGTCATAGTGCTGCTTGTAGCCATTGTTTTCTTGTATAACATACGCGACGAGGGACTCGTGCGAGTGAGCCGGATAGCAACCACCTAGTGTAGTGTACGTCAAATAAGTCAAATTAATTATTATCTACCTTCTGCTTCTCTAAAGTTTCCCTGGCCCGGCGGATTTTGTGCAGAATCACCTCGCCTTTCGCCTTCCATTTG
>DATFNI010000335.1:0-3409 GCA_035266485.1 Balneolales bacterium | reverse complement strand
GCCCAATGTGCCAATCAGGATATCGACAGAGGCATCTGTATACTCTTCAGTGCCGCGGCCGGTCTTGCCGATGGCGCCAACACCATGTGAATCATCCACCGCCAAGATGATTCCCTCTCTATAACAGGCTTCATATTGGCGACAAAGATCGGTTATTTCTTTTAACGGTGCATGGTCTCCGCGCATGCTGAAGATGCCGTCTGTTATGACTATGGCCCGCTTCGTAGTTTGGTGGTGGGTTTGTAACTGATGTTCAAGGTCACCTAAGTCTTGATGTTTATAGATGCCTTTTGCGGCAGGACGTGCCAGTTGGATGGCATTGATTATTGAGTTGTGATTGAGGGCGTCGCTGATAACCGCAGTGTCCTGAGTGATTAAAGGAACTAGGACACCTATGACCGCAGCATAGGCGGATGAGAATAGGATTGACTTCTCCTTATGGTGGAATGCGGCAAGCTTACCTTCAAGGTCAATATGATGCTGGTAGGTGCCGCTAATGAAGCGAACTGCCCCCGGTCCAGTACCAAATTTTTTGGTTGTGACCTCTTCAGACTGAATAACTCGTGGATGTAAAGAAAGTCCTAAGTAGGAATTACTGTTCATCCGTAAGAACTCTTTTTGGCCTTGACCGGCAATATAAAACCGTGGGCCAAAGTTGCCATCGGCTGGTTTCATACCGGCAATAACAAGCTCATGGCCTTTCAGGGGTTGGTTCCTGGCCAGCTGTGCCAGCTGCTCTTTGAGGATTTGGTCTAGCTTGGATAATGGCATGATGTACCCCTTTGCTGCTCAACTATTATTCTGACATTAAACCATCAAATCAACCTTATGGGGTAATGTTTTTTAGCATCTCGACAACCATGGCTGGGAGATCATAGTGCGGGTTCCAGCCCCATTCACTTCGTGCGGCACTGTCATCCATTTTATTAGGCCAGGAGTCAGCGATGGCCTGCTTTTCGGAATCAACGTTATACGACATGGTAAATAAAGGGATATGTTTCTGTATCTCAGCACAAATTGCCTCCGGATCAAAACTCATTGCCGTAATATTATAGGCATTGCGGTGGATTAGTGTTGATGGATCTGCTTCCATAAGCCGGATGATTGCTTTGATGGCGTCCGGCATATACATCATGTCTAAAAAAGTGCCTGCAGCTAAAAAGCATTTATGCTCTCTGCCATTAACGGCATCATGAAATATCTCTACAGCATAATCAGTTGTTCCACCTCCCGGCGGGGCGAGATAGGAAATCAGCCCCGGAAACCGAAGGCCCCGTGTGTCGACACCATAGCGATTATGATAGTAGTCACAGAGCAATTCTCCGGCAACTTTGGTGATGCCATAAATCGTAGAGGGGCGTTGGATTGTTTCCTGCGGCGTGTTGTCTGGTGGTGTCTGTGGACCGAAGGCGCCGATTGACGACGGAAAGAAAACGGCACAGCCGTGTTTAGCCGACACCTCTAGTATGTTCCTTAATCCATTGACATTGATATCCCAGGCCTTGTGGGGATGGGACTCGGCAATTACCGAAAGAACACCTGCCAGGTGATAGATTGTTGTAATGCCGTATCGCTCAACTATTGCTTCAAGGGCTTGCGGATCACAGACATCGAGTGTAATGACATGGCCGGAATTCTCAATCTCCGGAGGCAATGGTTTTCTGTGCCCGGCAATGATAACATTGCTGCTGTCATACCGTGCTGCAAGGGCAATTGATAGTTCACTGCCAATTTGACCGCCTGCACCTGTGATAAGATATTTTTCAGCCATTTGTACTATTATAGAGTAGCCGTCATGGATTGCAAGAATAGCTTACTGAATGGCTAAAACGCAGTGGTAAGCACCAAAAAAATACGTTTATAGCATTTCTAATGCATGACCAAATTTGCCTTTCCTGGTATATTTACGCGTACTTTATGTTCTTAATTGAGTATTTCGTAACACTATGACACCGATCCTGGAAGTAAAAAATCTGGTTAAACGCTTTAAGACTGTTATCGCAGTGGACGGGATCAGCTTTTCCATCCAGCCGGGAATCTGCTTTGGCCTGCTCGGTCCGAACGGAGCGGGTAAGACCACGGCACTGGAAGTGATCGAGGACATTATGGCACCGACCTCGGGCGAGATTCTCTTTAACGGAGTTCCAACCCGGGAGGCATCCTTCCGTGAGAAGATCGGCATCCAGTTTCAGCACACCGCGCTGTTGAACTTCCTTACCGTCCGCGATACGCTTCATACCTTTATGAGCCTCTATCAAGACACGGAGCAGCTGGATGCATTGGTGGAGACGTGCAACCTGCGAGAGTTACTGCCCCGGATGAACGATAAGCTCTCCGGCGGTCAGGCCCAACGCCTGATGCTGGCTTTGGCCCTGATCAATAAACCGCAGCTGATCTTCCTGGATGAACCGTCCACTGGGCTCGATCCCCAAGCCCGTCAAAACCTGTGGAAAATCGTTGGCGGCATTAAAGAGCAAGGGAAGACCATTATTCTCACCACTCACTCAATGGATGAGGCCGAATACCTCTGCGACCAGATTGCCATTATGGACCATGGCAGAATCATCGCTGAAGGATCTCCATTGGAACTGGTGGAGCGTCACTGCTCGGGCGGAACCATCACTTTGCCGCGTGCTAATGTCTCCATTCCGCTGAGTGATATTCCCTTTCCAAGTCGCGAGATTAATGGCCGTTTAGAGATTTCCACCGACCGGATCAATACAGGGCTGGAGCAGCTGCTTGCTCTAAAGGTCAACCTGGCTGAAATGTCGGTTCACTCTCCCAACCTGGAAGATGTTTTCCTTAACCTGACCGGCCGTAAACTCCGGGAATAAAGGGCTACTGTCATGAACTGGAAACGAATCTGGGCCATGTTTAAGGCCAGGAATTACGAATTTTTCAGAGACAAGGCCGCTTTTGGATGGAACTTTGTCTTTCCATTTCTGATCATCGCCGGCTTTGGCATCGTCTTCGGGAACCGTGACTTTTCGGGCTTCAAGGTGGGCGCCTTTCCTGCCACCAGTCTGTCAGTCTCGTTTAACGATTCCACTCTACCGTCCGACTTTCACGCCAACCAACACCTGAAGTTCATTGGTTTCCCATCCTTAGAAAAAGGGCTTGACGAACTTCAGCACCACAAGATCGACTTTCTGGTACGTCTCGATTCGCCCTCCCGGCAGTACTGGGTCCTGGACTCTTCTCCCAGGGGATATCTGGTGGAGCGCATCTTCCTTGCCAGTTTTATTCCGGACAATGCCCATTATGGCGAGAGAGTGGCTGTGCCGGGAACTGAGATCCGCTATATCGACTGGCTGTTCCCCGGTATCCTGGGGATGAATATGATGTTCAGTTCTCTCTGGGGAGTGGGTTTCGTCATTGTTCGCTACCGGAAAAACGGGGTGCTGAAGCG
>DATFNI010000334.1:0-13692 GCA_035266485.1 Balneolales bacterium | reverse complement strand
CCAGCGTCACCGTAATCGTTTTTCCCACATCTTCATCAACAAGACCTTCATAATAACCTCTTGTGGTATTGCCATTCAGTCCGTATACCTGAACTTTTCCGCCATAACTGCTAAACAGAAAGATTTCGTAATAAACCGCCTGATCGTAGCTGTTGTAAAAAGAGGCGTAGCCGGATGAGCCGGTATAACCTGACCACTGATAAATTTCATGCCAGGCAGAATCGTAGAGATGAATATAGTATTGTATCGCATTAACAGGATCATAGAAACCTGTGTCCTTGTTCAAATAAACCATGTTAAAACCAATGGAGCCGTATGAACTCGCAACACTCTTCATAATTCACCCTCTCTCTTATAACGGCGTTATATCTACCCTCTTGTTTAAATATATTTAAGCAAAAAATAACCATGGAAACAATAGGATACTATCAAAAAGCCACATTTTTTAAACCCTCTATATGAATGTGTTTCGTAGTCTTTGGGTGCAAATCAGTTACGCTCCGGATCCGGTTGATCTGCACGGATATAAACGGTTTCCTGCAGGTCTTCCAGATAATCTGTTACAAAACGCTCTTTCAGATACTGAGGGGCAATGTTGTATTGATCAAGCTTGTCAAAAGGAATAAACTGCAGGTCTTTCAGCATCTGTTCATGATCTTCCAGTTCCGGATCACTGCCGAGTTCGTAACCATCGGATAACGGTTTGCAGTCGAAATAGAACTCTACGGCATGCCAGGGAAGCTTCAGGTATTCAGACACGTAGCGTAATCTCCCGACCACGACTTTCATTCCGGCTTCTTCTTCCATCTCACGGACTACAGCATCCTCAAGCCTTTCTCCAAAATCGACACCTCCACCCGGCGGCATCCAGAACGGCTGCGGGCCTGTCGGGGATTTGATCTTGATCAGCAGCAAAGAGCGTTCACGTACAACAAGCCCGTTGACACGTACCCTGAGACGTCCGGTAAATGGCTGGCCGGTCATTACTTATATGACCGTTTCAGCTCTCGGCTTCCCTATTATTCCATCTCTGCAGTCTTGCATATCTCCCATTCATCCCAATTCAAAATTCATAATTAAAAATTCAAAATTTCTTATATCCCAATTTCCTCAAAACTCCCTTCATGCGACCGGTACGTTTTCCTTAACCGGCTTGCTGAGCTTATGTTTCTCCGCATGCTCTTTGGCGGCTTTAACGAAACTGACGAATAATGGGTGCGGACGATTGACGGTGCTTCGCAATTCCGGGTGAAACTGCACCCCAACAAACCAGGGATGATCATCCAGCTCGACTATTTCAACGAGATCCCGTTCCGGGTTGAATCCGGTCAACGTCATTCCGTTCTCGACCAGTTTATACCGGAGCTGATTATTAACCTCATACCGGTGACGATGGCGTTCCCGGATCATTTCCTCTTTATACGCGGCAGCAGCTTTGGATCCTTCCGAAAGCTTGCAGTTGTACAGGCCAAGCCGCATCGTTCCGCCTTTATCATGAATCTTCTTCTGATCAGGCATCAGATCAATGATCGGGTATTGAGTCTCAGGATCAAACTCGGTACTGTTGGCATCTTCCCAGTTGCAGACATTTTTTGCGTATTCGATGACGGCACACTGCATGCCCAGGCAGATTCCGAAGAATGGGATTTTTTGCTCCCGGGCATAGCGAATAGCTGCCAGTTTTCCTGCTGCGCCACGACTACCAAAACCGGGGGCGACAAGCACTCCCGACACGCCTTTTAGCTTCCTGGCGACATTCTCATCGGTAACATCATCCGACTGGGTCCACACGATTTCCACACGGCAGTTGTTGACCGCCCCCCCATGAATAAACGCCTCGACGATCGATTTATAGGCGTCATGATGTTCCACATACTTGCCAACCAGCGCAATTTTGATATGCTTTTCGGGCCTCAGAACTGCATTTACAAAATCCTGCCAGGTATCCAAATCCGCTTCACCGGCATTCAACCCGAGCTTCTCAATCACACGGGTGTCCAGCCCTTCTTCCTTCATCATGAAAGGAACCATGTAGATGGATTCGGCATCCATCGATGCGATCACATCCTCAATTTCCACGTTCGTAAACAAGGCAATCTTCTGGCGGATCGACTTATCGATCGGTACTTCGGTACGGCAAACCAGGATATCAGGCTGCAATCCGATTTCATACAGTGTTTTTACCGAGTGCTGCGTCGGTTTCGTCTTCAGCTCGCGGGCAGCCTTCAAATAGGGAACAAGGGTCAGGTGAATCGACAGGGTATTTTTACGCCCCACATCATAGCGAATCTGGCGCATCGCTTCAATGTAGGGCTGGCCTTCGATGTCACCTACCGTACCGCCAATTTCGATAATAACCACATCATATTTGTCTGATCGTCCCAGTGCCAGGACATGTGATTTAATTTCATCTGTGATATGAGGAATCACCTGGACCGTCTTGCCAAGATAAGCCCCCTGTCGCTCTTTGGTGATCACATCAAAATAGATCCGGCCGGTAGTCACATTGTTTTCCTGGGAAGTCGATATATCCAGGAAACGCTCATAGTGCCCCAGATCGAGATCGGTCTCTGCCCCATCATCGGTGACATACACCTCGCCATGTTCATAGGGATTCATGGTTCCGGGATCCACATTGATGTAGGGATCCAGTTTTTGGACGGTAACCCGCAGCCCACGGGAGACAAGCAGCTTACCTAATGATGAGCAAATAATTCCTTTACCAAGTGAGGACGTAACTCCTCCAGTTACGAAAATATATTTTGTGGACATGAGGGCTCGCTAATTAGGTGAATGGATGTTAAAGATAGGACTATTGAGCTGGCCATTCAAACGCCTTTTTATAATCATTCCCAATTGATGGTTTTTTTTACGATTTTTAAAGTCGTTATCTGCATTTCATCATCATCTCCCCTGTTTTTTTAAAGGGATGATCAATTCCAGTTGAGATGAAACCCAAACATTAGAGTTTCTCTCCCAAAACAGCAACCAGCCGGTCCGGATGGTTTGTAATGATGCCCGCTGCTCCACGCTGTAAAAACCGCTTCATGGCGTTTACCCTGTTAACCGTATAAATCTGAAACGGGATCTCATGATCACAGATCCTTTCCAACAGATGATTACGCATGATCCAATGATAGGCGTGAACAGCATTCAGTTGGAGTTTTTCAACCCAGCCAACGACCTCCTGTCCGTCGGTTCCACGACGATCGTAGAGTAATGCCAGCAACACATCAGAATCATATTCCCTGAATTGGCTCAGTATGTCAGTATCGAAACTGGATATAATGACATGAGATTGCATCCCGGTTTGCGAGACGACACTCATAACCCCGGCGGCCCCGCTGCTATCTAATGCCTTGATCTCGATATTGACGGCCATTTTGTTCTTGCAGAGTCGAAGGACCTCTTCCAGCGTCGGGATGTACTCTTTATTAAAATCGGGATGAAACCAGGATCCGGCATCCAGTTTTTGTAACTCTTTCAGCGTGTAATCTAAAATTTTGCCTTTTCCATTCGTACATCGATTTACGCGTCCGTCATGGCTCACAACGCCCACGCCATCTTTTGTAAAGCGAACGTCCAGTTCAACCATATCTGCCCCTGTATCTGCTGCTGCCCGAAACGAAGCCATCGTGTTTTCCGGGTAACATGCGCTAAACCCTCTGTGGGCACACACAATTCTTGACTGGCGAAGCGGACGGTGGAAAATAAGGCCGGGTATTGAAACTATAGATGCAACGGACATTAAATCTTAAACATGCAATTCTCTACAACTATTTTCGGGCTTAAGGGCATAGATTACACACACCAAACTCTCGTGTTTTGCGCTTCCAATGTCCAATAATCGATTGAAAGGTCAGTTCTGGTTATCAATCACGTGCCTGATCGATTCACGAAAGAGATCATGGCGAACATCATGCCGGTGGAATATTTCATAGAAAAGAAAGAATCCAACCAAGGCGCAGACACTGCCGATTATTGTTGCGATTGAAGCCGCCCACAAGGGACTAAAGTTTCCGGTTAAGGCGCAAACAATCATGAACATCCCCGAGGTCACAAGAGTAAAAGCCGCGACCACAATCAATGGACTGTTCATGCGCAGATTATCAATGAATCGATCCCACACATTTGTATGTTGACCAATATCAAGCGATTTTCTTATCTCTAAAGATCGCGCTGAAATTTTCTTATTTTTGGGGCCATTTGTCATATAAGATAGTTACTTAGTTATTTAATCTTATTCAAGACTTAGCACATTTATTTTTTCTCATTAATATCTAAATATGGATACATCCGAACTTTTTGTTTATGGTCGTCAACCCGTCCGCGAACTCTTGCATCGTTCTCCGTCTCGCGTGAGCAAACTGTACGTTCGAGAGCATCTGAATCCGGCCACTTTACAAGAACTCTATTCGCTCTGTTCTTTGAACAAAATCCCTGTCACTACCGTGCCGGGACGCAAACTTCTGGAAATGGTGGGAAAGGTTAACGATCAGGGGATAGTGGCATTGATAAGTCCCGTCCATTACCATGATTTCGACGACTGGATGTCCACCATAGACTTACAGAAGAAGCCCTATCCTTTCATTCTGCTTCTGGATGAAATTGAAGATCCGAATAATTTCGGGGCAATTCTACGCACAGCGGCTGCTGCAGGAGCTGCAGGAGTCATTATTCCCAAGCATCGGCAGAGTCCTGTTACACCGGCCGTTTTCAAAACCTCCGCCGGAACGGCTGGATTTGTTCCTATCATGCGGGTAACCAACCTTAACCAAACGATCCTTCAACTTAAAGATATTGGTTTCTGGATTTACGGTCTGGATCAAAACGCCGGGCAATTATACTGGCAGGAAGGCTACGACCGGCCCGTCGCTATCGTCATCGGAAGCGAGGGGAAGGGCATCCGGCACAAGACGCTGGACCACTGCGACTTCACGGTCCGCATCCCCATGGAGAACAACGTCGAATCACTGAACGCCTCCGTAAGCGCCGCTTTGCTTTGCTACGAAATCTCCAGAAAGAGGAATGAGGGATAAAGGAAATAAGGGAATAGGGATATTGGGAAAATAGCAGTTGCAGTCTGTCCTTCTCACCATTGTCATGCAATGGTCATTTGGTAGTCATTCAATACACATGTGCAAAAGAAAATTCATTACTCTCTCAATGAATTACAAACAACCAAATGACTATTGAATGGTTATAGTATGACAGCAAAGCTAAGTGACCATGTGTCATTGAATTGATAGTCGTCGACTCCCAGCGCATTAACCGGTATCCCGCACCCTGACGAGTCTCACTACTCAAATCTCAATACTCACTACTCTATTGATAAATCAGGTATTTTTTTCGCTCCTGTGCGAATTTTTTGACCTGGCTTTCCCAGTATGAATCCGGACTGATATTGTTTGAGCTGTGTAGAAAAGCTTTATATTCATTGGTCCCCGCCAGGAGGTTCAAATAACTATTTAACGAATCTTTGGATGAGTGATGCAGCATAAATTTCAGCAAATCATAACCAAACGCCACGGGATCAAAACCGGGAATCTGTTTTTCGTTAAGGTTGATGGAGACGCCGTGGCACGTTTTCCCCTCATATTTTGGATGCAGCGATTTTCCCGGAATTGACCGGGGAGTGAACCTGATTGATGACAATTCGACGTTGTACCTTTTTTCCAGCGGCTTCAACTCAGCTTTCCTGAATGAGATGTAGGGTGATCCGATCGTCAAAAACGGTTCGGGAGTTCCACGTCCTTCGGATATGCTCGTTCCTTCGAATACACAGGTACCCAGATATACGAGGGCATTTTTGAAATGAGGCAAGTTTGGCGAGGGCGGAAACCATTTGATTCCTGTTGCCGGCCACCTTTCACTACGATGCCAGCCTTCACATGGGATGACACGTATCTCAGGCTTGTTTTTCGTCTGCAGCCAACCTTCACCCACCATCATTTTTGCCAGTTCTCCTATGGTCATTCCATAAGCTATCGGAACAGGATAAGCACCCACAAACGACTTGTATTTTTGTTTTAAGATCCAGCCTGCCATGTAGTTGCCCCCCGCCGGATCGGGTCGGTCCAGAATCCAGACCGGCTTATGATTATCGGCAGCCGACTCAAGAACAAGACCGAGTGTGGATATGTAGGTGTAGAAACGAACACCGACATCCTGCATATCAAAAAGCAAAACGTCCACATTTTTGAGCATCTTTGCGGTGGGTTTCTTCACCTTTCCGTAAAGCGAGTAGACCGGCAGTCCGGTGGCGCTGTCCACACCGTTGACGATTTGCTCACCGGCTCCCCTCTGTCCTCTGAACCCATGTTCCGGACCAAACAGTGCGGTAACGTTCACTCCGCGAGCCAACAGGGTATCAAGCATGTGAACCCCGTTTATACGTGCGGTAGGATTCATGACAAGACCAACACGCTTGCCTTTTAATCCCCCCAAATAATGATCCAGAAGAACCTGATCACCGTTTTTCACGACCGGCTTTTCAGGTGCGCGATGGATAGCTGAAATAAATAAGATGCCGCATAAAATGGCGGCCGTCCCAAATACCAGATGGGAACTCAAAAACCAACTTCGGGACGGACGACCATGCATAATCTTAGGCTTTGTTAGCTACGATTTCAGATTCGGAGAAGAAGTAGGCGGCTTCAATTTTTCCGTTTTCTTCAGAATCAGATCCGTGAACGATATTCTCACCGACACTGTCAGCATATAGTTTCCGGATGGTGCCTTCATCGGCTTCGGCGGGGTTCGTTGCACCAATCAACTTGCGATAATCAGCCACTGCATTTTCTTTTTCAAGTACCATCGGAACACAAGGGCCGCTACTCATAAACGTACATAAATCTTTATAAAACGGTCGCTCACGATGAACAGCGTAAAAACCACCGGCTGTATCCATTGTCAATCGGGTCATTTTCATTGCAACGATCCGGAACCCGGCTTCCTGGATTCTGCGCGTCACCTCTCCGATCAATCCTTTTCGTACACAATCCGGTTTTAAAATTGCGAGTGTTCTTTGTACAGCCATGAATATTACTTGTATTTGGAATTATTGTTTTGCGGGCAGAAATATACAACTTTGGTGTAAAAGTTAGGAATCGGAAGATCGAAAATATGTGAATAAAGATATAGGGAGAATTGGACCAATGCAGATTGCTTTTCAGCTTTTTGAGACCCCATTTCCATATTTCTCTATTTTTTCATCATCCCGATTTCCCGGTCCTACAATTGTATTCATGGCCAGGTAATCCGGTTGTTTCTTTTTCTGATCAAAATAGAAATCGATTCTGCCCAGTACGATGCCACCGAAGCCGACCTGTGTCACGAGTGTTCTCCACTTTGGTGTGGTCTGGACCGGAACCGGTGATTGAAGGAATGTATGTGTATGCCCACCAATGATCAAATCGATGCCCGTTACCCTGCGTGCCAGGCGCATATCACTGATGCGGTCATCAGGATATTTGAATCCAAGGTGACTCAGACAAATCACAAAGTCGCATCGCTCATTTTCACGCAGAATGCGGATCGTCTCCCGGGCAACAGGCACGGGATCTTCATATGTAACCCCCTTGTGGTTTTGGGGAGTCACCAATCCTTTAAAGGCAATCCCAAGGCCGAATACACCGATACGAATCCCGTCGACATCCTTTACCAGGTATCGTTGCACACGTTTTCTCATGGCTGCATTGGAGATCTGATAATTAGACGAGACGAATGGAAAATTGGCTCTCCGGGCATCGCTCACCCAACCATCCACGCCATCATCAAAATCATGATTACCCAGTGTGGCGGCATCATACCCCAACTCAGACATGAAGTGATAACACAGTCCACCACGAAACTCTTCAAAAAAAGGTGTCCCCTGAAAAGCATCTCCGGCATCAAGCAAGAGTGTATGGGGATTTTGGGCTCTGATTTGATCGATCAGCGTTTTACGCCTGGCTACACCTCCCAGGCCGGCATATTTGCCCGCGTATGGAGGGAAGGGTTCGATATGGCCATGCGTATCATTGGTATTCAGGATGGTGATCCGTCGAAATCCTCTGGCGCTGACCGTATTAAAAAAACCACCGCCCGTCGCCAGACCAACTATCCCACCCGCCAAGGTTCTGATAAACGTTTTTCTATCCATTGGTTACTTCCGAATCCTGCCGTCCAGCACCGGCGATATCTGTCCCCTGTCTTCGATATATGATTGCAGGGCGTCACGCGTGGTCATCGTTAATATTTCCCTCCGGTTATTTTTCCATAGCACCGAATAATGGCCCCCGCCATCCGCCAGATACTGACTCGTTGCGACCGTATAAATCGAATCCGGTTCCACAATATATTGACCTACAAGGAGATCGTTCGCCGTTCCTGTGGAACCTGAGATAACCATACGCAATCCGCTGACCGGCACTCCGCCGCCATCCGCTGCAATATCATTTGCGAGTTGGGTTATCTGTCTGCCGGTAAGCTTCATGAGGACAATCTTATTAACATATGGCAGGATTTCATCAACGAGTTCCAGTGTTATGGGGCCCCTGGGAATATAATATTTGATACTCGACGGACTCATCACAGCCATATCGATGTGCTTACCAAGCGATAACGAGATTTGAATTCGCAATGCATCGGCCACGAGATTATAAAGTCCGCTTTCAACGCCCGTCGATTTGAACGCATCCCGGGCGTATCCAATCTTTTTTCCAAGATCTCTGTTCAAGATCGTGCGATAGGTCTTCACTTCCGACGCCATCGCAGAATCGGGTTTTATCGATGAAGTGATTTCCACATTGTGAGATATGCCGCGCACAGGATACCATTCTTTCTCTCCGGAATGGAATATGGCACAACCTTGAACCGCAAGAAATATCACCAGGACACAGGAAATAACCCTCCTCTTATCCTTTGTCGCAGTAACTGCCCTCATTATGCCTGGGCTCCCCGTCCTAATTACTGAACATTTTGTTCATCAGTAACTGGCGAATGGAAACCAGCTGATAACCCGGAGGAATACTAGTTACACTGGAAGGGACATGCTGTTTTTTCAGGCCGGCAACCTTCATTGAATATTTTTCTGTTCCATCCTGGTAAAAATCGACCCTGATAGGCATGGTGCCATTTTTCAGCCAGCCGGGCGAAAGAAGATCGGACAACTCACTGTCAGATATATTCCAGGGTTCGGCCAACATCCCCCAATTCACCGGAATTTCTTTTGTGACCCATACATCGGTCCGGATATGACGACCTTTCTTGTCTGTTTCAGTGACTTCGATTTTCTGGCAGGTATAGTCCCCTATTTTCTTTCTTTGGTTCGTAATAACCGTTTTAGGCTTTGAACCCTGACCGGTTTGACTTGATGAGCCGCTCAGGGCACCGGACAGGCTGTTTGTCATATTGACCAGATTTTCAATTTCGGATTTTTGAATCTGGAGTGCCTGATTATTGTCGCTGAATATGATGAAGTCTTTCTTATCAAGGCGAACAAGAACAGCATCACTTTGTATTCCACCGAGTTGGGACGGCATCTGCGTTCCCTGGAGTCCTTTTATAAGGATACGTTCGGGCGTCATCGTTACGTGAATTGTTTTCTGCGGGATGGCCCGGCCATTATCCGCATAGCTGTACGTGTCGACTGAGAACGTACCCTCGAACTGAGCTTGTGCCTGCTGAGAAGCAATAAGCAACAATGATAAAATGAGTAATCCTGGAAATATTCTTTTCATGAATCCGAATTGATTGAAAGCAAATGAAGACCTGGCAGGTTTATAACAATGGTATAGATTACATACGGTGAATAATAAGCGGATATTTTTACAAAATGGAAAAATACCGCGAAGCAGAGTGGGTGAACTCTTATATATATATCACGATTTCAACTTCGTTACCCTTTTCGGAATAGTGCACTTCGTCGGCATATTGATTGATCAGAAAAACCCCCCGGCCACCGAGTTTGAGCAAATTTGCCGGGTCAAGCGGATCCGGCAGCTCTGATGGATCAAAGCCCGGGCCTTCATCCTTTATCCTGAATGTCATCTTTTGACTGTTCAAATAAGCCATCACCATGACGTGTTTCTTTGGATCGTTTTGGTTTCCATGGACAATGGCATTCATAACCGCTTCATTCAATACGAGCAGCACGTCGTTTTTTTTACTTTCATCGAGTTCAGAATCCTTCTGAAGTTCGTCAACAAATGATTCAAGCCGTGCTATTTCATCAACCCGTGAAACCAGATTAAGCTTTTTTTCCTTGGTCATGTAGTCGGATTACGTCGAAATATTTAGAAGATGATCCGTCACCGCATATGAGACGGATCATCGTACCAATCTGTAAGTTCGATAAGATAATGCAAATTCTACGCATAAATGCCACGAATCCGCAAGACACGAGCTACCTTATCGATCGCAAATACATATGCCGCCTGACGGAGTGTAATATCGTATTTTTCACCTATACGATAAATATTGTCAAAAGCTTCACGCATCATACGATTTAATCTGCGATTTACTCTTTCTTCGGTCCAGAAGTAGCCTTGTCGGTCCTGTACCCATTCGAAATAAGATACGGTGACACCGCCTGCGTTAGCCAGAATATCGGGAACCACCCATATCTCGCGCTGTTCCAGGATCGAGTCAGCATTTGCCGTGATAGGTCCGTTGGCTCCTTCGGCAATGACCCGGGCTTTTATTTTATCAGCATTTCTTTTACTGATCTGATCTTCTTTGGCAGCCGGAATCAGCACGTCGCATTCCAGTTCCAGCAATTCTTCGTTGGTTATTTTATCGCCGGCATTTAAGCCATCGAGTGATTTCCCGTGCTCTTCGGCATACTGGATAGCTGCCGGGATATCGATGCCATTTTCATTGTAGTATCCACCATTAATATCACTGATGGCAACAACTTTGGCACCCTGTTCATGCATCAGTTTCGCTGATACTGATCCCACATTGCCAAATCCCTGAACGGCGACTTTCGTCTTGTTAGGCATGATACCCATTTTGTCGAGTGCAGCCAGGGTTACAGTTGTCACCCCGCGGCCCGTTGCTTCCTTCCTGCCGCGCGATCCACCAAGAAGCAGTGGTTTCCCGGTAACAACAGCCGTCTCGTTCTCCCGCGAGTGCATGCTGTAGGTATCCATGATCCAGGCCATGATCTGCTCATCTGTGTTCATGTCTGGTGCAGGGATATCCTTCTCGGGACCAAAGATTTCCAGCAAATTAGCGGTATAACGGCGAGTCAGCCGTTCCAGTTCATTTTTGGAAAGCTCCTTCGGGTTACACCGGATACCTCCTTTGGCTCCCCCGAAAGGCACATTCACCACGGCGCATTTCCAGGTCATCCACGCCGCAAGGGCTTTCACCTCATCCAGACTCACATCCGGAGCATACCGGATTCCACCTTTTGAAGGACCGAGGACATCATCATGAATGACGCGGTATCCCTCAAATACCCGTACCTCCCCATTGTCCATTACGATGGGAACCGATACGATTACTTGTTTTACAGGTTTTGATAAATACTCAAATAATCCCTCGTCAAGGTTGAGAAGTTCGGCGGCAAACCGAAACCGCTCCATCATTGATTCAAAAGGATTTTCGGCGTCAAGTTTAGGTCCAGGTTCTTTATAATAACCTGTTGCTAACGAATCTTTATTGTATGGCATAATTTCAACTCAATTAATAATGTTCATAAAATGTCACGAACGATCGAAAATATAGGGACTGCTATCTTCATTCAATAATCAAATAAAAGGTTTTATATTCATTATGTTTTAAAAAAGCGCTTTTAAGATACATTTACGGGTTACCATCTAATCGGCATCTGATTATGAGGAGCAATCATCCAAATATCAATGTACCATTACTATAGATGATACCTTTATCAAACTACACTTTATTAATTGATTACCGGTTATCTTCGTTTCATATCGGGATCAGATCAGGTTTCATCAACCTAACTTTTGGTTCGAATATTAACAGAATGATTACGCTGCTGTGCTGTTATAAGTATAGGAACTTGGTAATTTCAATTTTTCTTGCTATATCAAACCATCTGATTATCGTATGTAATAGAAGGTTTTTATAGAGTTTTCCTTGATAATTTCAGTAAAAATGACCATCTATAAAGGCCTTTTACAACGAATAACAACACACTCCTGCAGGCTTTATTAGTTTATTATGACTGACAGCGAATCATCGACAGAGCCAGCCTTTCTGTACGCACGATCCGGTATCGTACCGGTTCGTCGTGAGGCAAACGATGCTTCGGAAATGTTAACGCAATTGTTACTTGGGGAGACGGCTAAAGTCATTGATGCCAGGGAACGCTGGCTGCACATTACGGCCGACTATGATGGATACAGTGGATGGGTCAACCGTAATCAAATGCAATACCTCAGTCGCACAGAGTATATAAATTGGCGGGATCATCGGAGTCGCCAGAGATCTCCTTACGCCGGCTTCCGCATCCGGAATAATAGGGATAGCCTTTGGGTACCATCGGGAGCAACCGTAATCATTGAGAACGGGCGAGTATATCTGCCTGATGCTGCTTATGATTTTGTATCGGAACCGCGAGTGATTAAACACAATCGCATTATTGAAACGGCATCTGAATTTCTGGGTACCCCCTACCTATGGGGAGGCCGCACGGATACCGGGATCGATTGTTCGGGTTTTATTCAAACAGTGTTTGCGATACATGGTTCCGTCTTACCCAGGGACTCCAGGGATCAGTTTAAGATCATGGAACCATATACGACAGATATCAACGAGGCTAAACCCGGTGATGTCATCTACTTCAATACCAGTGGTGGACCAATCACGCATGTAGGTCTTTATATCGGCGATGGCATTCTCCTGCATGCTTCGGGTAATGTGAAAAGAAATTATATCGGCAACGAACCCGGTAATAAAACCCATTTTCACTATAACCAGCGTCTGGCCGAACATATAAAGGGGATACAATCCGGACAATCGCTGTATGAATACGGACAAAAAAAATTGAATAGCTCTGTGTTAAACTAATAAGTCGAAGGCCCGGGAGGGCGTTATGATGTTATCAGGTCAGGTTTTACTTTTGAATCAGGATTATCAGCCACTCAGCATTTGCGATGTTCGCAAATCCATACTGCTCGTTCTTATGGGCAAAGCGGAATTGCTGCACGATAATCCGAAAAGAAAGATTCATACAGTAAGGACCGAATTCGAGTTTCCTTCTGTGATACGGTTACGCACCTATGCGCGTACTCCATACAGGAATATCGTCTTATCCAGAAGAAACATCATGAAACGCGATAATAATCACTGCCAATACTGCGGGGGGACCAATGATCTGACAATCGATCATGTGATACCACGCAGCAGAGGTGGAAAAGATACGTGGGAAAACCTGGTAACGGCCTGCACACGATGTAATCACCGGAAAGGCAATCGCACTCCGAAAGAAGCGAACATGTATCTTGTCAGGGAACCTTTTCGTCCCAACCACATCCTGTTTTTGCGTAACACCCTGTCGCGGGTTGAAGAAAACTGGAAGCCATATCTCTATTTTTAAGTCCGTAGTCCGTAGTCCGTAGTCCGTAGTCTGTGGTCTGTGGTCTGTGGTCTGTGGTCTGTGGTCTGTGGTCTGTGGTCTGTGGTCTGTGGTCTGTGGTCTGTGGTCTGTGGTCTGTGGTCTGTGGTCTGTGGTCTGTG